>CANKXQ010000151.1 GCA_947487745.1 Spartobacteria bacterium
GACCTTTCCAGCCGGTCTCACCCGTGACGCGGACATGTGTTGTGTCTGGTATGGGGCAATCACACCTGCGCTCCCGATAAGACCACGTTGTTTCATATTGCCCGCCGCATCCTGAAACGCTGAAATAGTCAAAATGTCTGCCTTTTCCTCTCATGTTTTTTGAACCTTCCCAAGATTCCCAACACACCGATACAGAACACTGCCCGCCGGATTCCCGTGTTACTGCAGCACTCGACGAGCTGGATATTCCCTACCACTACCTGCCGCGTTCTCAAAAATACGAAATTCATTATGCGCTCGATTCCGGTCGCTCCCAATCTGTTTACATCGGCTCTCACACCCAGTGGTTCATGGGAGTCGAGCTGCGGCAGATTTTTTCCAGCGCTCTGGTCTCTGATGCTCTATTTGAAGCACGCACGGCGAATCTCCTACTCCGAGAGAATTTCGAGATGATTCATGGTGGCTGGTCCGTCATGCATGACTCTGACGAAAAAAAGCACTTTGTCATTTTCAGCCTGACCGCATTTGCCTCACTGCCTGCCAAGCAGCTCTCGCCCCTCATCGAATGCGTGGCAAGCACGGCTGACGATATGGAGAACCGCCTTTCGGGCCTGGATGAATTCTGACGCTACATGGGCTTCTACCTCTTTCCCGATAACCCAAAACTTACCACTGACATGACACAAAAACATACAAACGAACCCTCAGCCTTTTCGCTCGAAGCCAAACAGGGAAAGACCAGTGGAGAACATTACACTCCACTTGGCGTCCTCTCCAAACTCGCTGAACTCAGCGAGCCTCAGCCCGGCAATTTCTGCGATCCCTGCTGCGGGACGGGATGGAATGTGAGCGCAGAGATGCTGAATCGCGCTCGCTTGGCAGCGTCCTAACCTCGGAAAAACTAAACAACGCCGAAGTCCTTTTTTTTCGCTTCTAAAACCACCTATGCCTCCTCGCTCTAAAGACAAACCCGCCAAAGAAGCTCCCACTCGCTCACTTGAAGCCCAACTTTGGGATGCGGCCAACGGCATGCGCGGGGCTGTTCCGCCTTCCGACTACATGCATGTCGCCTTAGGACTCGTCTTTCTGCGTTACCTCTCGATCGCCTTCGAGACGATGAAGATGACTTTGTGCGAAACGCCGCATGCAGACACCGAAGATGCCGATGAATACCAGTTTTGGGTTCCGCCCGAGGCACGCTGGTCACGGATTGCTGATGCCGCCCGTTCGCCCGACATTGGCAAGCAACTCGATGATGCGATGCGCGCCCTCGAACGCGACAATGAAGACCTCAAGGGCATCCTGCCGAAAATCTACGGCAGCCAGTATTTCAGCCCCATGATGCTCGGTAAGCTCATCGATATTTTTACAAACCTTAACCTCAAGGGCAAACAAGAGGACTTCGACCTACTCGGCCGCGTTTATGAGTTCTTCCTCGGTGAGTTCTCGGCCCTGCAAGGCAAGGGCGGCGGTGAGCAATACACGCCGCGCTGCGTTGTATCCACGCTCGTCGAGATGATCGAGCCGCTTCAAGGGCGCGTTTACGATCCCTGCTGCGGCACGGGTGGCTTCTACATCATGTCCGAGAGATTCATCAAAGCTCATGCAGGCCGCATCGGCGATATCGCCATCTACGGCCAGGAGCGGAATCCCGAAACCTACCGACTCGCCCGCATGAACCTCGCCATCCGCAACATCTCCGGGGTGCTGCGGTGGAATGCCGAAGGCACCCTGCTCAAGGATGCCTTCCCCGACATGCGCTTCTCCTCCATCCTCGCCAATCCGCCCTTCAATATCAGCGACTGGTCGGGCGAACTCCTGCGCAGCGATGCCCGCTGGAAATTCGGCGTGCCGCCTGTGGGAAATGCCAACTTTGCTTGGCTCCAGCACATCTACTCCCACCTCACACCCGATGGCTTCGGCGGCGTGGTGCTGGCCAATGGCTCGATGAGTTCCAACTCAGGAGGCGAAGGCGAAATCCGCAAGGCCATGATCGAGGGCGACGCCGTGGATTGCATGGTCGCGCTTCCCAATCAGTTGTTCTTTGGAACACAAATTCCCGTCTGCCTCTGGATTCTCGCCCGTAACAAAGGCGGTGGAGATAACGGCTCCCGCACACTTCGCAACCGCAAAGGCGAAATCCTCTTTCTCGATGCCCGCAAGCTCGGCCACATGGTGTCGCGAACGAACAAGGAACTCAGCCCAGAGGATGTCCAGAAACTCGCTGGCACCTACCACGCTTGGCGCGAAGGGCGGGACTACCAAGACATCGCGGGCTTCTGCAAATCCGCCACTCTCGATGAGGTGCGCGCCCACAGCCATGTTCTCACGCCCGGTCGCTATGTCGGCGCCGAGGATATTGAGGACGACGGCGACCCCTTCGAGGAAAAGATGCCGCGCCTCGTTGCGGAATTGAACGCCCAATTCGCTGAGTCCGCAAAGCTGGAGCAACAGATCAAAGCCAACCTCAAAGGACTCGGCCTCGGAGGATGCTCGTGAAAAAGCCACTCTCCATCATTCCACTTAACAACATCCAGGCACTCATTCATACTATTCGTGGGGAGCAGGTCATGCTCGATAGCGACTTGGCGGAAATCTATGGCGTGGAAACCAAAGTTTTTAATCAGGCTGTAAAACGCAACATTGAGCGCTTCCCTAAAGCATTCCGCTTCCAGCTCACGGAAGAAGAATACGATAGTCTCAAGACTCGACTCGAAAGCTCGAGTTCAGACGAGGGTTTAAGATCGCAAAATGCGACCTTAGAGGAGAGCGAAAACTTGAGATCGCAAAATGCGACTTCAAGTGATGCTGGTGCTTTAAGGTCACAAATTGTGACCTTAGACAAAGGCGGGCGTGGAAAACACAGAAAGTATCTCCCCTATGCCTTCACCGAGCAGGGAGTATCCATGCTCTCGGCCGTCCTGCGCAGTGAGACGGCAGTCAAGGTCAGCATCCAAATCATCCACGCCTTTGTCCAGATGCGCCGCTTTCTTCAAGCCAACGCCAGCGTCTTTGCCCGCATGGATTCCATGGAAAAGCGCCAGTTCGCCTTGGAGTCAAAAACCATGGAAAACTTTGAGAAAGTCTTTCAGGCACTGGAAGCCGCCGAGCCACCCAAGCAGGGCATTTTTTATAACGGGCAGGTGCATGATGCCCACGCCTTCGTCTCCGAACTCATCCGCACGGCCAAAAAAAGCCTCGTTCTGATTGATAATTATATCGACGACTCCGTCCTCACGCTCCTGACCAAACGCAAAAAAGGTGTCACCGCCAGCATCTACACCCAAAGCATTTCCAAGCAGCTCACTCTCGACCTCGACAAACACAACGCGCAATACCCTCCCATCGAGATCCACACCTTCAAGGATGCCCACGACCGATTCCTCATCCTCGATGAACGCGACATCTACCATATCGGCGCATCCCTAAAAGATCTCGGCAAAAAATGGTTCGCTTTCTCCAAATTTGAAACTGGAGCCGTCGCCATGCTCGATAAACTCGGAGGGCGCGGATGAAGATCAATCCTTGCAAAATGCCGCGCCTCGTCGCCGAACCGCACGCTCAGTTCTCTTCGCTCCTCTCCCGATGGGAGAGGCCGGGTGAGGGTGCTTGCATATCCGCGAAACTGGAACAGGCCATCAAAGAAAACCGGCCTGCCCGCCGGAGCGCGCAACGCAAAGGAGGAAGGGGGCTGGGTTATGGAGGGTGAAATCTGCGCCCTCGCTCCGTCCGACTGGCAAATCCGATCAGTTGAAGATGTCTGCAAACGCGTGACGAGCGGCGGCACGCCGAGTCGCACGCGTCCTGATTTCTATGTCGATGGCTCGTGGCCGTGGGTAAAGACTCAGGAGCTTCAAGACACCTGGATTGACCACACAGAAGAGAAAATCACTGACGAGGCCGTAGCTGACTCGTCAGCGAAAGTTCTCCCGCCAAACACCATCTTGTTGGCGATGTATGGTGCGACTGTTGGACAGCTTGGAATCTTGCGGAGTCCGATGACCTGTAATCAGGCGTGCTGCGCGATGATTGTGGATTCGGACAAAGCTGATTTCCGTTACCTCTATCACCACCTGCGCTACTCGCGGACCCAACTCAAGAGCCTCGCAACTGGTGCCGCGCAGCAGAACCTTAGTGGTGCGCTCATCAAGTCTCTGCTCTATCCGTTCCCACCCCTCGCCGAGCAAAAAGCCATCGCGGCGGTGCTTGGGGCGCTGGACGACAAGATCGAGTTGAACCGGCGGATGAACGCGACGCTGGAGGCGATGGCGCGGGCGCTGTTCCAGAGCTGGT
>CANKXQ010000152.1 GCA_947487745.1 Spartobacteria bacterium
CTGGGGTTCATCCTCCTCAAGGGCGAAGGGTTTGGCGGTATCGACGGCGCAGAATCCGCAAGCCCGCGTGCAGCGATCGCCTGCGATCATGAAAGTGGCGGTTCCCCCGCTCCAGCACTCCCAGCGATTCGGGCACTGCGCGCTTTCGCAAACGGTATGGAGGCGGAGATCGGAAATCAGACCCTTGGTGGAAAAGAAGACCGGATTTGAGGGCAGGCGCACCTTGATCCAGTCGGGCTTCTTTTGCTGATGAAGGGTCGGGTCGATTTTAATGGTGGCCATGGTTTTCCTGAAAAATGCTTCCCGGCAGCATACTGGCGGCTTGGGAAAAGATGCCATCGATCTTGTATTTCAGCGCAGCGCTGTCAACCATCAACACCCTCAAACCCGATTTTCCATGACCACATCCCGACAACTTTTCGAAGCCGCAAAAAAACGCATCCCCGGCGGGGTGAACTCGCCTGTGAGGGCCTTCCGTGGCGTGGGAGGCGAGCCGTTTTTTGTAAAAGCGGCCAAGGGTTGCCGACTGACCACGGTGGATGACCGTGAGTTGATCGATTTTGTGGGAACTTGGGGCCCGGCGATCCTTGGTCACGCGGCCGAGCCTGTCATCGAGGCAGTGCGTGAAACGGCGGGGCGCGGACTCAGTTTTGGAACTCCGAATCCTCTGGAGGTCGAAATGGCCGAAACGATCTGCCGCATGGTGCCATCTGTAAAAAAAGTGCGCATGGTGAACAGCGGCACCGAGGCCACCATGAGCTGCATACGCCTGGCCCGGGGGTTCACCGGCAGGTCGAGGATTATCAAATTCGAGGGCTGCTATCACGGGCATGTGGACTCGCTCCTTGTCAAAGCGGGCAGTGGGGCGCTCACCCATGGCAACCCGGACAGCGCAGGCGTGCCGGAGGCGCTCGCAAGGCTCACTGTCACACTCCCCTTCAATGACGCCGAAGCCATCCGCGCTGCCTTTGCGGCGAATCCTGGCGAGATCGCGGCAGTGATTCTCGAGCCGGTCCCTGCCAATGCCGGCCTGTATCTACCGGAACCTGGATTCCTCGAGGGTCTGAGGGAAATCTGCACACGCGAGGGCGCGGTTTTGATTTTCGACGAGGTCATGACCGGCTTCCGCCTCGCACCAGGCGGCGCGCAGGAGATTTATAAAATCACTCCCGATCTCACGGCGATGGGCAAGGTCATCGGCGGCGGCCTGCCGGTGGGAGCCTTTGGCGGACGGGCGGAAATCATGGACTGCCTGTCGCCGGACGGCCCCGTTTATCAAGCCGGAACACTCTCTGGAAATCCCATCGCCATGGCAGCAGGCCTTGCCCAGCTGCGCGAAATGGAACGCATCGGCGGCTGGGCTCTCCTCGAAAAAACCGGCGCGGACTTCGAGGCTGCCACGCGAGAGGCGATTCAGGGTCTTCCCCTCACCTTCCAGCGGATCGGCTCGATGTTTTGCCTCTATTTTCATGAGGGTCCGGTGCGGAATCTTCAAGAGGCCATGGGCAGCGACCGCGCACGTTTTGGAAAATTCTTCCACGGCTGCCTCGAAGACGGCGTTTACTTTGCGCCATCGCAGTTCGAAGCGGGTTTCCTGTGCACCGCGCATTCAAGTGCGGACATCGAGAAAACGGCGGATGTCGTGAAAAAGAATCTGGCCCGTGTTTTTTGAGGTTACGCCGCCGTCCGCCGCATGATAGAAAACGGAACATGACAGCATTGTTGGCACTAGAGGATGGACGGGTTTTTCATGGCGAGTCTTTCGGAGCGGAGGGCACGGCCACTGGAGAGGTTTGCTTCAACACTTCGATGAGCGGCTATCAGGAAATCCTCACCGATCCTTCCTATCGCGGCCAAATTGTGGCGATGACCTATCCGGAAATCGGCAATTACGGCGTGAATGGCATCGATGTGGAGAGCGACAAGCCTCAAGTGAGCGGCTTCGTAATCGAGGAACTCAGCCCTGTCGTCAGCAGTTGGCGCTCGGATTCCGACCTTGCCGGATATTTGAAAAAACACGGCATCCAAGGCATCCAAGGCATCGACACGCGCGCCCTCACCCGCCACCTCCGCACTCGCGGATCCATGCGGGCATGCATCACCACCGAGACCACTGATCCCTCCAAGGCCGTGGAAATGGCCAAAAACGCCTCCTACGAGGGGGTGGATTTCGTAAAAGAAGTCACATCCACCGAAAAACACCAGTGGGACAAGGATAGCCGCTTGAGCCGTGAGTGGATCATCCGCCCGGGCTCGGAAACCGCAGTGGATGCGGACGAAAAAGGCAATGTCTTCACCGACCTGCCTCCCGCCACCCACACGCTCGCCGCGCTGGATTTTGGCATCAAAAACAACATCCTCCGCTCGCTCCGGCAGAATGGATTCGATGTCACCGTGCTTCCCGCGACAGCAACTGCCGAGGAGGTTCTCGCTCTGGGAACGGATGGCGTTTTTCTCTCAAACGGCCCCGGCAACCCCGAAGCCCTCGATTACGCCCGCGAGACGGTTCGCGGCTTGATCGGCAAGAAACCGCTCTTCGGCATCTGCCTTGGCCACCAGATTCTCGCTCTTGCCCTCGGGGGAAGCACCTTCAAACTCAAGTTCGGCCATCGCGGAGGCAACCAGCCCGTCAAAGACCTCCGCACGGGAAAAATCGCCATCACTTCGCAAAATCACGGCTATGCCGTCGATCCCGCCTCTCTTCCCCAGGATGTTGAGGTCACCCATGTGAACCTGAATGACGGCACGGTCGCCGGTCTGCGCCACTTGAAACACCGCGCCTTCAGCGTGCAATACCACCCCGAAGCCTGCCCCGGCCCGCATGATGCCGATTACTTCTTCGCCGAGTTCGCCAAAGAAGTTGCCGCCTCGAAAGCCAGCGCCTTATAATCCCGCCATGGCCAAGCTCAAGATTTTCTTCCCCGATGGCTCCGAGATCACCCACGACCTCCCGGAGGAAACAACATCCGTCGGTCGCATCGCCGAAAACCAACTGCACATTCCGGACGACTCCGCAAGTAGTCGGCATGCGGAGATTCTCTTTGAGAACGCGAATTTTTATGTTCGCGATCTCGACTCGACGAACGGCACTTTTATAAATGGCTCGAAAACCGAAAGCGCCGTCCTGAAGCATGGCGACGAAGTGCGCTTTGGCTCGGTCGCCTGCCTTTTCATCTCCGAAAACGCCGACTCTGCGGTAGCACCAGAAGCAGCTGCCATCGAAGAGCAACAACCTTCCAGCAAGAGCGTCAGACCGGAGAATTTCACAAGCTGCTCGCCGACCCCCCGCAACAAAAACAGCAAGGATTTCAGCCCTCTCATCGTCGCCTCGGCGGCACTCATCGGCATAGCAGCAACTGCTGCCGCGCTCTATTTCATCTTTCAACCTCCGGTCTGAGTCCATCGGACAAGACTGCAGCCACTCATCGCTATGGAAGAAATTTCCCAAAACGAACTCCTTGCCGTCCGAAGGCAAAAACTGGAAGCCCTCCGCGCCGCCGGAATCGACCCGTTCGGCCAAGCCTATGAAACAACCGGCGCCCCCGGTCAAATCCGCGCCGCATTTGCCGGGGGACAAAAAGTTCGCGCCGCCGGACGCATCACGGCCCATCGCAACATGGGCAAGAGCCACTTCATCGACCTCTCGGACAGCTCCGGACGCATGCAGGTTTATCTAAACGCCAAGGAAGTCGGCGCGGAGACGATGGCTGTTTTCGACCACCTCGACATCGGCGACTTCATCGGTGTCGAAGGCGAAACATTCGTCACCAAAACCGGCGAGCCAAGCATCAAGGCGACCAGTTTCACTGTCCTCTCCAAATCCCTGCGCCCCCTCCCCGACAAGTGGCACGGGGTTCAAGACACGGAAATCAAATACCGCCAGCGCTACCTCGACCTCATCTCCAATCCGGAGTCAATGGAAGTCTTCCAGAAGCGCATCGCCATCGTCCGCGAAATCCGGCGCTTCCTGGAGGACCGCGGCTTTATCGAAGTCGAAACACCCATGATGCAAGCGGTTCCCGGAGGCGCGGCGGCAGCCCCCTTCAAGACGCACCACAACGCACTCGGCGTGGACCTTTATCTCCGCATCGCGCCGGAACTCTACCTCAAGCGGCTCCTCGTGGGCGGCTTTTCTAAAATTTTCGAACTCAACCGCAACTTCCGCAACGAAGGCATTTCCCGCCGCCACAATCCCGAATTCACCATGCTCGAAGCCTACTGGGCCTGCGCCGACTTTGAAAAAATGGCCGAACTCGTCGAGGAA
>CANKXQ010000153.1 GCA_947487745.1 Spartobacteria bacterium
CGGTGACGATAACTCGGGCACGGTAGGCGCGGAGCGAGTGGGCGCTGCCTTTGCCGACATCGCCGTAGCCGCAAACAACGGCAACTTTTCCGGCGATCATGACATCGGTCGCACGCTTGAGGCCGTCGGCGAGGGACTCGCGGCAGCCGTAGAGGTTGTCGAATTTGGACTTGGTGACCGAGTCGTTCACATTGATCGCTGGAACGAGGAGTTTGCCGACCTCGGCGAGTTGGTAGAGGCGGTGGACGCCTGTTGTTGTTTCCTCGGAGACGCCTTTCCATGCCTTGGCCACCTTTGTCCAGTAGCCGGGGCGCTCCTCGGCAACGCGGCGAAGAAGGGCCTTGACGACGGAGACTTCATGGTTTTCGGCGGGTTGGTAGGCCCACTTGTCGCCTTTTTCGAGTTCGGCACCTTTATGGATGAGAAGGGTCACGTCGCCGCCATCATCGACCACGAGTTGTGGGCCGAGGTTGCCAGGGAAGGTGATCGCTTTGAGGGTGAGTTCCCAATATTCCTCGAGGGTCTCGCCTTTCCAGGCAAAGACGGGCGTGCCGGTCTTCGCGATGGCAGCGGCTGCGTGGTCTTGAGTGGAGAAAATGTTGCAGCTCGCCCAGCGCACATCGGCGCCGAGATCAACCAGCGTCTCGATGAGAACCGCTGTCTGGATCGTCATGTGAAGCGAACCAGTCACGCGCACGCCTTTCAGCGGCTTTTGCTTGGCGTATTTTTTACGAACCGCCATGAGGCCCGGCATTTCATGCTCGGCAACGCTGATTTCCTTGCGTCCCCAGTCGGCTAGCGCGATGTCAGAGACAATATAATCCGCGCCCTTCGGCGTGGCGGCAGCATATTTGGCAAGGTTGGCGGTCGCGGCAGTCAGTTCGGCGAGAACTGCGGCAGCGGTGGTTTTTGATTTGGAAGCGGATTTGGTAGGCATAAGAGTTTTAAGAATTAAGTTTTAAGTGGTTTTGGTTCGGGTGTTGTTGGGCTTGGGTGCGGTTTTTGTTGTTTTGGTGATGGATTTGCGAAGGCCTTCAATCATTGCGGAGATTTCTTTGGATTCCTCGATGAGGGATTTGGACTTTTGGGATTCGAGGCTTTTGAGTTTGGCTGCGATGTAGAGTTGGGTTCGGAGCTCGCCGCAGGAGCCTTTTGCTATTTTCAGGAATTGGGAAAATTCCTTCACGCCTCCGCGTTCTGCTCCCTCAGCAATGTTCGATGGAATCGACAAGGCTGAGCGCTCGATTTGGTTCTTCAAATTGATAAAGTCGCATGACCTAAACTCCTCAAAAATCTCAACAGCCAAGCGGCAAGCGCGCTGCCAGACTTCAAGATCTTCAAAGGATTTATAAGCCATGTGGAGTTTTAGAATCAGGAGGAGTCTTGAAGTCGTCTAAATCAAGCCCGGCGCGGGAGCGCCAACTTAAAACTTAATTCTTAAAACTTAAGACTCCACCTATCCTCAGCGCGCCGCTTTTTTCAACGCTGCCGCTTTGTCTGTCTTCTCCCAAGTGATGTCTTTGTCTTCTTTTCCAAAGTGACCGTAGTTTGTGGTTTTGCTGTAGATCGGACGGAGGAGGTTGAGTTGGGTGACGATGTCGGCGGGTTTGAAGGAGAAGACGGATTTGACAGCTTTCTCAATGTTTTCCTCGTTCACCTTGTGTGTGCCGAAGGTGTCGATGTGGATGCTCACGGGTTGCGGGTGGCCGATGGCGTAGGCGAATTGCACTTCGCAGCGGTCGGCGAGACCGGCGGCAACGACGTTTTTCGCGACATAGCGGCCCATGTAGGCGGCGCTGCGGTCTACTTTTGATGGGTCTTTTCCTGAGAAGGCACCGCCGCCGTGACGGCCCATGCCGCCGTAAGTGTCGACGATGATTTTACGGCCGGTGAGTCCGGAGTCGCCTTGAGGACCGCCAATGACGAAGCGGCCGGTCGGGTTGATGAGGAACTCGGTGGATGCGTCAAGGAAGTCCTTTGGGATCACCTTGCGAATCACATTTGCGATCAGAAATTTCCGGATCTCTTCGATTTCGACATCCTCGGTGTGCTGGGTCGAGATGACGACATTGGTCACGCGGACTGGCTTGCCATCTTGGTATAGGACAGAAACCTGACTTTTCGCGTCAGGGCGGAGCCATTTCACCTTGCCGGCTTTGCGGATGGATGTGAGTTCGCGGCCGAGGCGATGGGCGAACATGATCGGAGCGGGCATCAGCTCAGGTGTCTCGTTGCAGGCATAGCCGAACATGAGGCCCTGGTCGCCGGCGCCTTGCTCGGCGGTGGCTTTGCCTTTGGCTTTTTTGTTATCCACACCCTGCGCGATGTCGGCGCTCTGTGCGGTGAGGAGGTTGGAAATGAAGACGCGGTCGGCGTGGAAGACATCGTCGTTGTTCGTGTAGCCGATACCACGGATCGCCTCGCGGACAATCGAACCAATGTTCATCACGGAATCAAGTGCGGCGCCTTTGATTTTCGGAATGGTGATTTCGCCGCCTACCACGACGGTGTTGCTCTTCACAAAGGTCTCGCAGGCGACGCGGCTGGTCTTGTCGATGCTGAGGCAGGCGTCGAGCACGGCATCGGAGATGGTGTCGCAGACTTTGTCGGGATGGCCTTCGCCAACGGATTCGGAGGAAAAAATGTAACGGCGTGACATAGGATTTTTTTGGGTTTGGGTTGAGGTTAAGCTTTACGCATCTACGCATCTGAATATATTGATATGTTTAATGGCGTCAATCCTGAAATCTCTCCGTGTTTTGTCGGATCCGATCCGCTTGCGCCTGCTTCTGCTTTTGATGGAAGAGGAGCTCACGGTCGCCGAGTTGCAGGAGATTCTTGGTCTTGCGCAGTCGCGTATTTCAACAAGCTTGGCGCAGCTGAAGCGAGAGGAGTTGGTGAAGGATCGCCGGGTCGGGAAAAATATCTTCTACTCGGTCGGGGAGGAGCCTGGCGGTGCCGCTCTCGCTGTTTTGGACGCAGCGCGGGCGGAATTGAAAGAAGCCGCTGCCGACAAAGCGCACCTCGCCTTCACGCTCAAAAAACGCAAGGACCGGGCAGCGGAGTATTTCAACAAGCTGGCGGGAAAATTTGGCCGTGCCTACGTGCCCGGTCGCTCGTGGGAGGCGCTTTCGCATGGGCTTCTGCGCCTGCTGCCGGCCATGGTCATCGCAGACCTCGGGGCAGGTGAGGGGACGCTCTCGCAGCTGCTGGCCCGGACCTCCAAGAAGGTCATCGCCATTGATAACTCCGAGAAGATGGTCGAATTCGGTTCTGCTCTTGCCAAGGAGCACGGGTTTTCCAACCTCGAATACCGGCTCGGCGATATTGAAGATCCGCCGATCGATGCTGACTCTGTCGATGTGGCTCTTTTCAGCCAAGCTTTGCATCATGCCGCCGTCCCACAGAGAGCTTTGAATGCGGCTCAGCGGATTCTCAAACCTGGCGGGCGTGTGATGATTCTCGATTTGCTGAGTCATACTCACGAGCAGGCTCGCGATCTTTACGGACATGTTTGGCTGGGATTTTCCGAAATCGAACTTCACCGCATGATGAAAAAGGCTGGGTTCTCCAAAATCGAATCCTCCATCGTCTCGCGTGAAGCAGAAGCGCCGTTTTTTCAGACTGTGCTCGCAACGGGCATGAAGTGAGCCCGAGATGTCGTTCGCTGCCTTTTTTATACTCGCCAACCCTACAAGGCACCGCTTACTCTGCCGCACTCTTTTTTTCAAATTATGAAGACCAAAAAATCCGCCACCACAAAATCCACCGCTACGCCCGAACGGGGCAAAGTCATGAATGGTGCGGAGATTCTCGTTGAGTGCCTCGAGCGCGAGGGCGTGGAGGTCGTTTTCGCCTATCCCGGCGGTTGCTCGATGCCGATTCACCAAGCCCTCACCAAAACAAAAAAAATCCGCACTATCCTTCCCCGCCACGAGCAGGGCGGGGTTTTTGCCGCCGAGGGCTACGCCCGTGTCACCGGCAAAGTCGGCGTCTGCATGGCCACATCTGGTCCTGGTGCCACGAACCTTGTCACCGGCATCGCGGACGCCTTCATGGACTCGATTCCTCTGGTTGCCATCACCGGTCAGGTTCCTCAGGAGATGATCGGACGCGGTGCTTTCCAAGAGACGGATGTTTTTGGAATGACCCTTCCGATGGTGAAGCACAGCTACCTCGTGTGGGATGTGAATGAGCTTCCCCGCATCGTCAAGGAGGCTTTCCATATCGCCTCCACCGGTC
>CANKXQ010000154.1 GCA_947487745.1 Spartobacteria bacterium
TTGATCTGACGCCGTATCTGGAGAAAGGGATTTTTCGAGAGTTAAAAGATATTGCGTTTTTTTCAAGAGTTCAAGTTTCCATGGGGTCGATACAATGGCCTCATGGTCAGGATCTCTGCCCAGATACATTATATGAAGATTCGCAAGCTATTGAAACAGTCTGAATCCAGATAAGACTCGTTTAACACGCTACTGCGCGAACCCCAACTTTGACGACAGACAGAAACATCCATCCAAGCTCTCCTCCATCGCATATTTACCTTAAAATACGCACCGACATATCTTATGAGCCTCAATTTTTTCTTCCGATCACCAGTATTTCCGGTAATTTTTGACATCGGAATGGGTGCTGCATAAAAAGGGTCAGTCCCACATATTGACTTATTTTGAAAATTCGGCGATGGTTTTGTCATGGCAAGGCAATTGAGATTGGAATATGCGGGGGCGATTTACCATGTGATGAGTCGAGGGGATCGTCAGGAGGCGATTTTTTTGGATGACCAGGATAGGCGTCGGTTTTTGAAGACGCTGGGGGAGGCGAGTGAGAAGGCGGGCTGGCAGGTGCATGCATATTGCCTGATGGGGAATCATTTTCACTTGGTGCTGGAAACGCCGCAACCAACGCTTGTGGCGGGTATGAAGTGGTTTTTGGGAACCTACACGCAGAGATTCAATGCGAGGCACCGGATGCGAGGGCATCTTTTTGCGGGACGCTACAAGGCTCTACTGGTGGATGGCTCGGATGATATGTATCTGCGGGTGGTCTGCGATTATGTGCATTTGAATCCAGCGCGGGCGGGGTTGGTCGCGGCGGAGGGGAAATTGGAGGACTATGCGTGGAGCAGTTTTCCGGTGTATCTGAAGCCGCCTCGCAAGCGGCCTGCATGGCTGCGCGTGGATCGTTTGATGGGGGAGTGGGGAATCCGGAAGGACAATGCTGCTGGTCGGTATGAGTTTGGCAATGCCATCGAGGTGCGGCGTCGCGTGGAGGGGCATGCGGATGAAAATCTCTGGAGTGAAATTCGGCGGGGGTGGAGATTCGGCGCGGAGGATTTTCTGGAGAGATTGGTGGCGGCCGGTGCGGCGGGAAATCCGAATCCGGCGATACACAAGGGAGATGCCGTGTCGGAGACGATGGAGGAAAAAGCTCGTCGTTTGGTGGGAGAGTTTTTGGGGAAAAGGAATATGCGACTTGAGGAATTGAGAGCACTCAAGAAGGGTGAGCTATTAAAAATCGAGTTGGCGGCGGAACTCCGAAAGCAAACGGCGATGTCAATGGCTTGGATCGCCAAGGAACTGAACGCCGGGGCGCCAAATAGTATCTGGAACGCGCTGAGGAGACTGCGACAGGATGATGATAGAGAATCAGAGAGAAATATGTGAATGTGTGGGACTGACCCTTTTGGCTTTGACGAGGTGATCGATTTATTGAAAGAGCGCCAAGCGCGCATCGACCGTGGCGAAGTCCTGCTTCTCGATTGGGATAAAGTGAAGTTCGCAATTGGACGGGGCACTATGTTATGCCACAGGATCAATTCCATGCCGTCGCGATTACATCAGGAACTTGCCGATTCGCAGGCACGAAGAGAAAAATGAATGAAAATAAAATTTTTTGAAGACACAGACACCGCTCTTCTTGAGATCGGAAGTGGAATGCCAGCGGAAACCCGAGAATTATCGTAGGATATTTATTTGGATCTGGACACCGATGGGAATTTCGTTTCACTCACGCTTGAGCACGCCAGCATGCGAGGTGATTTAAGTGAGTTCAGTTTTCTCAGAATGAAAAACGCGAACAATGCGAACCACGGAATGGCTGCCCGCTGACACGCCAGTTGCTTGGGCTCGTTCCTCGTCCGGCACCTGTCGCGCCCGCAGATCTCTGCCCGGATACATTATATGAAGATTCGCAAGCCATTGAAACAGTCTTAATCCAGATACGAATTATCAGATAAATCGAACCAACATGCGCAAGAGCGAGTTTTTCTGCATGTGGAATTCCAAAGATTTTCGCATTTTTATGCGTGCAATGCCTCAAGCACCATCTTTGGGTGTCGCTGAGTAACCAATAAAAGCGCCTTGGCGGCACCCTCTGGTTCCCTGCGCTTCTGCTCCCAATTCTGGACAGTGCGAGGGCTAACTCCAATCATCATTGCAAATTCTGTTTGGCTCAAACCGAGATTTTCTCGAATCATGTGCACATTCGGCCCGGCAATCTTTCTGGCTCGCGAGGCGGCGCGTTCGCCGCGCCGTATGGAGCCAGCATGTTTGATGCTTTCGACAAGCTGAGAGAAGTCTTCCGTATTCATGATATTTCTTCGCTTACGAGGTTGCGGAGGATACGCAGTTGATCATGCGTCAAGTCTTCCTGTTTATTTTTTGGGTAGGCCAGCAGAAGGTAGATTTCATCGTCTTGTATCAGGTAGTAAATGATGCGAATTCCACCGTGCTTTCCTCGCCCCTGTGCAGACCAGCGAATCTTCCGCAGACCGCCACTACCACGTATAATGTCTCCCGCTTATGGGTTGAGAGCGAGGGTGATCTGAAAGCGTCGGTAATCGGCGTCCACCAAAAGAGAATCGATCTGCTTGGTGAAGATCGGAGTTTCGATGAAGAGCACATAACTTGCCCTACGCCAGTGGCGTAGTTACGTCAAGTGATATTTTTCTGCGAACATCAAAGCTGAGGATCGCTCGGCAGCGCACGCCAAGACATTTTCGAATCGAGTATGCAGGGGCTTTTTATGGCGTAATGGCGAAGGGGTATCGGGGAGGGGATATTGTTTTCGATCACGAAGAGCGGAAGTCCTTTTCAAGAACGCTGGGAGAGGTTTGCAAGAGTCGGAGTTTTTGGATGCGGCGATGGGTTTTTAGTTGGCGAGGTGTCGGCAGCATGCGGAGAGCTTGGCCTCTGCGGGGCCTCTCACTTCTTTTTTCCAAGCGGCTACTTTTCGCTTGCAGACAAGGAGCGAAACCAATACCAACGCCGACTGTGTTTCTTGTCGATGATCGATCCAACCACTAATTTAGCCATCGCGGAATCCTTTCTGCAGCCGATGGGGCCTGTGGCGGCGGACCAGTTGCAGCATCTCAAATTCGTCACGCTTCTGACATTGATTGCTGTGGTTCCCGTCATGTTGTCCTTGCCATGGATCCTGTGGCGCTATCGTCGCAGCAAACCGACTGGCGAATATCGTCCGAATTGGGAGTCGAACTGGTTTCTGGAATGCTTGATGTGGGGCGTGCCGATTCTTGTCGTTGCTCTGATTGGGGTCAACCTGACGATCATGACTTTTCGCCTCGACCCCTACAAGGAAATGGGCAAAGACCCGCTCCAAGTGCAAGTCATCGGACTCGATTGGAAATGGATTTTCATCTATCCGAGCGAGGGTGTTGCTTTGGTGGATGAGTTGGTCGTGCCCGAGGGGCGCGCGGTCGAGTTGACATTGACGACCGACACCGTGATGCAGAGCATGCAGATCTCGGCCATCGTGGGTCAGATCTATGCCATGCCGGCGATGACCACGAAGTTGAACTTCCGAGCTGTCAAGCAGGGTGAGGCCAAGGGGATGAACTCTCAGTTCACTGGAAATGGATTCTGGAAGCAGAGGTTCCAAGTTTATTCGGTCTCCAAAGAGGAATACGCGGCCCGCATGAAGAAGGCGCAATCAAGCGACCTCTCGCTTACCGCCGACACCTATGCGATTCTGGCCATGCAGGGGACTTCGGAAGAGGCAAAAAAACCCCTCGCCATCGAGAACCGAAAAGGCCCGATTGAAATGGTCCTCGGGGATCCGAAAATTTTTCAACGCGTGCTGGCCCGCTACATGGTCGATAAAATGACTCCGGAAAGCCAACCGGGCAGTCCCTCCTACGATCCCAAGAAATCCAAACTGCCGCCGGCATCAGATAAACCTATGATGGGAATGGAAATGTAAAATGCTTGACGCGATTTTTGGTAGATTAACTTGGGACTCGATCATCCTCGTTCAGGCGGTCGAACAACCAAATATCAACACATTCATCACCGCCAGCGCGGCGGCCATGATGCCGATCGGGGGAGTGATGATTGTCGCTCTTCTCACCTGGATGAAGTGGTGGAAGCCCCTTTTCGAATGGCTGACGAGTGTCGATCACAAAAAAATCGGCACGATGTATATCATCTTCGCGGTGATTATGTTGTTCCGTGGAGTGGTCGAAGGCATGTTGATGCGGGCCAACCAGGCGGTCGGCCTCAATGGC
>CANKXQ010000155.1 GCA_947487745.1 Spartobacteria bacterium
CTGTCACCGGCCAACCGATCAAATTCGCTGGCACAGGCGAAAAGCTCGAGCAGTTCGACGTCTTCCACCCCGACCGGCTCGCAGGCCGCATCCTCGGCATGGGCGATGTCGTGAGCCTCGTTGAAAAAGCCGCCGAGGCCATCTCCGAAGACGATGCCCGCCGCATGGAGCAGAAACTCCGCACCGCCTCGTTCGACCTCACCGATTTCCTCCAGCAATTCAAAATGCTCAAGCGCATGGGCCCCCTCGAAAATATCCTTGGCATGATCCCCGGAATGGATAAGATCAAAGATTCCTCGGTTGATGAAAACCAACTGAAACGGGTCGAGGCGATTATCCTCTCCATGACTCCGCAGGAGCGCACGCGTCCGGATATCCTGAACGCACGACGACGCCAGCGGATCGCCCGAGGCAGCGGAGTTTCCGTCAGCGAGGTAAATAATTTGATCCTGCGTTTCAACCAGATGCGCAAGATGATGAAAAATATGGGCGCCATGAAAAAACTCATGGGCCGCGCCGGTGCCGGACTACCATTCTGAGCCTCCGATAGGCAGCCCGAACACCACAAACGAATTTCCAACAACACAAACACACTATGGCAGTAGCAATCCGACTCCGCCGCGAAGGCGGTAAAAACCACCCGTATTACAGCATCGTCGTCGCCGACCAACGCAGCCCGCGCGATGGCAAATTTATCGAAATCATCGGTAAATACGATCCCAAGCAAGAGGGCGAAAATTTCAACCTCAAGCTGGACCGCGCAGAATATTGGATTCAGTGCGGCGCCCGCCCGAGCCAGACTGTCGGCAGCATGGTCAACAAGGCCCGCAAAAAAGTCGCGGCCTAAGCAGTCCCGCCATGGAGGAGTTTCTGCGCTACGTCATCGGATCGCTGGTGGAATTTCCCGAGGACGTCGTCCTTAAAAAGACAGAGACGCCCTCGACAGTGAGCTTTCTCGTCGCAGCCAGGGCGTCCGACATTCCGCAAATCATCGGCAAGAGCGGCCACACGATCCGTGCCCTGCGCACGCTGCTCAATGCCTCCGCCGACAAGCGCAACATGACAGCGACACTCGAAATTATCGAACCATGAAATCCCTAGCCACCACACTCCTCGTTGCTTTCGCCCTCGTCGCCATCCAGTCCGGATGCGAGCGTCATCCCGCATCAGAGACCGTTCCCGGTTACGCCGAGAAAATGGAAAAAAAAGACGCGCAGGCTGAGAAAAAGGCAACCCATAGCGAAAAAGCGGATCCTCAGGCACCATCCTACTTCCCGCCGAAAAACTGATCTCGGTCTTTCTGGGTCCGAGTTCGCCTGCGGAATTGGTTTCACTTCATTCATTCGGTCGTCAGCATACCTCGCCTCGCAATTCACCAATTCCTACCCCGGCACGCCGGAGTTGCCCGCTTCATAGGCTGACCAGCCGTCCCATACGCCACTCTCCAGTTAGGATTTCATGTCCTCCACCGAAACACCGTCCGCTCCATCTCCAGCCCCGCTTGTGATGAACGAGCTGCAAAAGCTCCCGCTCACTGCATTGATCGAGCTCTCCGTCGAGGCCGGACTCCGCATCCGAACCGACCTGACCCGGCGGCACCTGGTTGTGGATCAGGTTCGGCACAGCCTGCATAACGGGGGAACCGTGACCGCCACAGGCCTTCTCGAGCGCGCTCAGGAGGGCTCCAGCCTGCGTTTCACAGCCTACGACCTGCGTCCGGGAGTCGATGATCTTCTCGTCCCCCACGCCCTCATCAAAAAATTCTCCCTCCAGTCTGGCCTCATGCTGCAGGTCAAAGTCCGCCTGCCCCGCGACCGCGAACATGGCCTCGTCGTGGATGAAATTTTATCCATCGAAGACATTCCCGCCAGCGAGTGGCAGCCCCCGCTGGAGTTCGACAAACTCACCCCTCTTTTTCCCAACCGTCGCGTCTTTTTGGAAACACCGAGGGACTCTGAACTCGCCGCACGCGCCGTGGATCTCGTTGCCCCGCTCGGCATGGGTCAGCGGGGTCTCATCGCAGCCCCGCCCCGCGCCGGAAAGACGATTCTTCTTCAGACCCTCGCCCGCAGCATCCGCATCAACCATCCCCAAGCCGCCCTCATCCTGCTCCTCGTCGATGAGCGTCCCGAGGAGGTCACCGATATGCGACGCGCCCTCGATTGCGAAATCTACGCATCCACATTCGATGAACCCGTGGCCCGCCATGTCCAGATTTGCGAAAGCGTCGCCAACCGCGCCCAGCGCCTCGTCGAGCTCGGCCGTGATGTCATCATCCTCCTCGATTCCATCACCCGCATGGCCCGCGCCTACAACAATCTCCAGCCCGGCAAAGGCCGCACCATGAGCGGCGGCGTCGATGCCAAGGCCCTCGCCAAGCCCCGCAAATTTTTCGGAGCCGCCCGCAACACCGAAGAAGGAGGCAGCCTCACCATCCTCGGCACCGCCCTCATCGAAACCAAAAGCCGCATGGACGACCTCATCTTCGAAGAGTTCAAAGGCACCGGCAACATGGAGCTGCACCTCGACCGATCCATCGCCGAAATGCGAATCTTTCCAGCCATCCAAATCGTCAAATCCGGCACCCGCCGCGACGAACTCCTCCTCCACCCCGACGAATACGAGCGCATCCTCCTCCTCCGGCGCCAACTCTCCGAACTCCCCGCCGCCGAGGCCATGGAAATCCTCGTTAGCAACCTCCAACACACCCGCTCCAACGCCGAACTCCTCCTCACCGGCCTCCGCGGCGTCTAAGTTGGGGGCACGGCAGCTAAATCATTCTTGGTGTCACAAAAAGGCTTTCATGTCATCTGACCCTTTTTGGTTGGTTTTGGCTTTTCTGGCCTCAAGTCAGAAGCCCACGGCATAGGAGATTGTTTGCCCAATGCAGCGGAATCGCTGCGCCGCTGGCTCCGACCAAGGCTCCGACGACAATTCCCCGGTGGCAGTTGTCGCCGCCGAGGTTTGTATTCGCGATGAGCGCGGATTCGAGGTTGTTCGAATATTTCCAAGCGATGAATAGTGCAGCGGGGAATGCGTCTTTCAGGTAGCAAGCAGGGCCGAGAATTGAGCCAATGACTTCCTCGTCGGGCTTCGCCGCCCATGCCTCGAATTTGCGGCGTCCCACCCATCCGTTGCCAAATTTTTCGATACTTTCGCGCACGCCGCTCCCTTTGAGGATGGCGATGAGCATTTTGGTGAGATCGCGCGCAGCTGTTTCCACAAGTTCACCCCGATGGGTAACCCGCACATGTTCGCGCACGGCTTCCAGTGCGGCGGATTCGTTGTCGGCATACCATGCGGCCAGAATCGGGACATGGGCCAATCCGCCGATGTGGATGTCATCACCGCCGCAGTCCTCCGGCTTTTTGCCGCGTGCGTATTTGGTGAAAAAGTTCCTGTGGCATTCCTCGATGTAGGTGTCCCGGTGCCGACCGCGCGTGGTCATGAAATCGATGTAGCGCTTGAGGTATTCCGCCCGGTTGTAACCTCCGTGGTTCTTCAGCACGGCGAGCAATTCCAAGGCGAGCTGCATATTCAGCGTGTTTTCTCCCGCCCGCAGGAACTGGTGGTAGTGGATTCCGCGCCTTCCCCAGTATGCGGCCTGCTCGTGCAAGATTTCGCCTTTGGGATTTTGAGCTGTGTAGCTCGAGCGCCAAAGGATGCTGTCCGCATGCGGATTTTTGGGAGCGACAAGATCGACCACGCGACCGTAGTCCCGCGCCAGGGCCGCCCGGTCGTAATACCAATGAACCGGCATCGCCAGCGCGTCCCCGAGGAAGGCCCCCAGCAAACAGCTCCGCTTTTTCACCTCATCAACATGGCATTCCTCATTCAATCCGCTTGGTGGTTCTTTTCTCATTTATCGTAGATCGCATGCCGCGCCGGTGCTGTATCCTGCCAGCAAGTCCGGTCGCCTCTTTTGTGTTGCTTCGAGTGCCGTCTGATGCCGCCATTTCTCAATGGCCGCATGATTGCCGCCGAGCAGGATTTCAGGAACCTTCCAGCCTTTGTATTCGGCGGGGCGCGTGTAGTGGGGGTGGTCGAGTATGCCTGCGGAAAACGAATCCTGTTGGGCCGATTCCTCGTCGCCAAGGACGCCGGGGATGAGTCGCACCACGGCATCCGTGACGACCAATGCCGGCAGCACCCCGCTGGTGAGAACATAGTCGCCGATCGAAATCTCGTCATCGACGAGATGGTCCGCCACGCGTTGGTCGATGCCTTCATAGTGGCC
>CANKXQ010000156.1 GCA_947487745.1 Spartobacteria bacterium
CGACAAGGTGGACAGTCAGGAAATCTGTTTCGTGCCGGGCAACGACTACAAGGCCTTCCTGCGCGGACACCTCGGCGAAGAGGAATTCCACAAGGGTGGCATCTACGACACAAGGGGCAATTTCATCGCCGACCACGAGGGCATAGAAATGTTCACCATCGGCCAGCGCAAGGGCCTTCCGGGCGGCTCCCCGCGTCCACGCTATGTCATCGACATCGACCCGCAGACCAACCGTGTGATCGTCGGCGACGAGGAGGACCTCGTGCGCGAAGGCTTCGAAGTGGACCGCACAAACTGGCTGCGCGGCGAACCCGGCACCAGCGAACGCATCACGGTGAAAATCCGCTACGCGCATCCCGGCACCGAAGCCATGGTCGAAGCGCTGCCAGGCGGCAAGGCCCGTATCCAACTCGACACCCCGCAACGAGCCATCACACCCGGTCAGGCGGCTGTCTTTTATGACGGCGATGTCGTCGTCGGTGGAGGCTGGATCACCCGCGAACCGGCCCCGGTGGCGGCATGATCCTTTTTGTCGTCACCACGCTCCCTGACGAATCCACAGCTGCGAGCATCATCCGTAAGCTTGTGGAGAAAAAATCCGCCGCCTGCGGCACGATCATTCCCGGGGCGCGATCCATCTACCGCTGGAAAGATGCCATCGAAGACTCAGCCGAAGTGGTGGTGGTTTTTAAAATCCCAAAAGCAGCAGCGACAGACTTCGAGTCCGAACTCCGTTCCCTGCACCCCTACGAGACCCCCGAGGTCACCGCCTTCGAGGCGGCTCAAGCCTTGCAAGCCTACTCGGCCTGGGTGCTCGCAAGTTGCAAAAAGCCAACCTGAAGAATCCTCCTACACGAAACGCGAGAGGCTTTGAATGGCGATCTCAACGGCACGCACGATCACGGCCGACACCTCGGTGGCATTGCGCAAAAGATCGCCCGCAAACCCAGTCCAGCTAACGCTTGGAGAGGCGATAACTAGAAGCGCCGAGATGAAGGAGAGGTTTGCCAGATAGATCACGGTGAGGGAAAAAAAGGCTCCGCCGTATTCGAGGTCTGGCTGGCCTTTTTGAATCATCCAAACTGTGTAGGCGAGGTGCAGAAACCAAGTGAAACCAAGGCCGAAATATAGCAGGCCGGGGAATCCCTGGAGGCCGAAGCAGAACAGTGCAAATCCATACGCCGCGACCCAGCAGAGCGTGTAGAAGGGGAAAAAATATGGCGCGAGGATGATGAGCGTGTTTGTCCTATCCGTCACCACATGCCCCCCGTTTTCCCGCACATGAAAATCATGCACGCGGCCACCGTGAATCCAGACCCACAGGGCATGCGTGAGTTCGTGCCCCATCACATAGAGCAGTCGCAGCGGTGTGCAGGAGAAAAACCAGAGCAGGCCGACCAAGCCGCCGATTGCAAAACCGCTGACCTCATCGCTCAGCAAAAATCCGCCATGAGCCGCGCTTTTCAGAAAGGCTCCGTAAAACGACAGGGTCAGAACAACACAGGGCAGAAGCAGAAGAATGCCGGTCGGAAATTTCACCCAACGCTTGGGGACATAGCCGACCTCCACGCCGGTGAGGGTGGAGTAAAGAGACTGGCGCGCATTTTTTGCGGGACGCTGCCGTTTCGGTGCCATGCCTGAATCAAACAAATTCACCGTGCGCCGACACGGCAAAAAATATCGAACGGCGCGTCCGTTTTGCGGATCGCGCCGTTCGAAGGAGGGGGAAATCGGTTTTTACTTCGCGGCTTTCGCTGCGATGACCGCTTTATTCAGGCGGCTTTTGCGGCGATTGGCCACATTGCGGTGAATGATACCGCGCTTGGCTGCCTTGTCCAAAGCGGATGAGAGGTCGTCAAATTGCACCTTGGCTGCAGCGGCGTCGCCGCTGGAGATGGTGGAACGAAGTTTCTTTTGACGCGATTTGATCGCGGTGATGACGGCGGCATTGCGGGCGTGACGCTTCTCGCTTTGGCGGGCGCTTTTTTCTGCTGATTTTGTATTGGCCATAAAATGTGTTGGTGCCAGGGGGGAGAATTGAACTCCCGACCAAGGGCTTATGAGTCCCCTGCTCTACCTCTGAGCTACCCTGGCAAAAGGGTTTGTGGGTTTTTCGTCGCTTCCGTCGGCTTGTTTGGTTCAGTCGCTTTTGGAAAAGACAGGTTGCGCAGAGTAATGAATCGGAAACTTAGCGCAACACCAAAAATGACCCGCTTGGAAAATTTTGCACCCGGCGGGGGTCGAACCCACAACCTACGGCTTCGGAGACCGTCACTCTATCCAATTGAGCTACGGGTGCTGAACAAGTTCATCATTCTCCACGACCGCCGAAAAATCAAACGCAAAAGCCCGTATGCATGGGGTGGAATCTCCATTGCCAAGAAATGCCGCATCTCGCACTATCCCGCCCCGTATGAAAAATAGCCTTATTGCCTGCGGCGCCGCCCTTCTCGGCCTCAACGCCGCTGCAGTTTATTTTCCTGAACAAAATCTCACACTCGCCGCGCATACGGCATCCGCCGCGATTGGCATGGTTCTCGTGTTTCTCGCCATCCGTCCACAGCCCAAGCAAAAAACCGAGTCCGCCGCCCCGGCGAAGCCCGCAACGCCCCCTCCCCGCGCGGAGGCGGAGATCGTCGCCTTCCTCGCGCTTCTGCAAGAGCACGGCCGCTTGGTGGATTTCGCAAAAGAGGACATTGCTGCCGCATCCGATGCGCAAATCGGCTCCGCCGCGCGCGTCGTCCATGCCGGCTGCCGCAAGGTCCTCGACGAATATTTTGAGATCAACCCGCTGCAAAACTCCCCCGAGGGAAGCGCTCTCACGCTCGAATCGGGTTATGATGCCCCGGCATTCCGACTGCTTGGGTCTGTTCCTGAAAATCCCCCCTACAAAGGAAAACTTCTGCATCCGGGCTGGATCGCACAAAGCGTGAAGCTCCCTCGCGTCACCGGCACGACGGAGAAACGCCCCTGGCCGGTCCTGGCTCCAGCGGAAGTCGAAGTCAGCGGAAATTGATCCATCAAAAAATGAGCGACTACTTCGGAATCGACCTGGGCACGAGCAACTGCGCCATTGCAAGGGCGACGAATACCGGACTGCCGGAAATCCTGCCCGTCACGCAGGTGATCAACGCCAGTGGAATTGGGGAGCGCCCGCTGCTCCCTTCAGCGCTCTATATTCCCGCTGCAGGCGAGTTTCCCGACGGCGGTCCGATTCTTCCTTGGCAAGAGACGAAGAGCCATTCGTTTCTCGGCACCTTCGCGCGCGACCGCGGAGCCCTGCAACCCGACCGATTGATCGCCTCCGCAAAAAGCTGGCTCTGCCATCCGCATGCCGACCGGCGAGGCCCGATCCTTCCCTGGGGCAGCACAACGGTTGAGAAAAAACACTCGCCACTCGAAGTCTCGCGCGAACTCCTCTCACACCTTCTCGCGAACATCCGCGCAGCAAATCCCGCCGCCACACTTGAGCATGCGGTGATCACTGTTCCGGCGTCTTTCGACGAAGTGGCCCGTGCACTCACGCTCGAAGCCGCAACACAAGCGGGTCTGGGTGAAGTCACGCTCCTCGAGGAACCGCAGGCGGCCTTTTATGCCTGGCTCGAAAACCAAGGCACCGAATGGCGCAAACAGGTGAAATCCGGCGATCTCCTGCTCGTCTGCGATGTCGGCGGTGGAACAGCGGATTTCAGCCTCATCGCGGTGACAGGAAAAGACGGCAACCTCGCGCTGGAGCGCATTGCCGTAGGCGAGCATCTCTTGCTCGGTGGCGACAACATGGATCTCGCACTGGCCCACACTGTCTCGGAGAAACTCGTCGCGGCGGGAACCACACTCGACGAGTGGCAATTCCTCGCACTCGTGCAAGCGGTGCGCGCCGCCAAGGAAGCGCTGCTTTCGAATCCCTCGCTGCAAGAGACGCCCATCTCAATCCCCTCGCGCGGAAGCAGACTCATTGCATCCACCATCAGCGCAGTCCTCACGCGCGGTGATGTTCAACAAATCGCAGTCGATGGCTTTTTTCCCATCGTAGGAGACGACGAAATGCCGATCCTGCGACGCGCAGGAGGTCTGCGGGAATCCGGCCTACCCTATGCGGCAGATGCCGCCATTTCCAAACACCTCGCCCGATTCC
>CANKXQ010000157.1 GCA_947487745.1 Spartobacteria bacterium
TTTCTTCGAGAAGAAGCCGCAGATGGCTCCCTGCACGAAAATCCGACGGAGCGATGTTTTTCACGCGATCCGCATGCGTGCAGAGTTGGTAGCATTTTTTGAAACTCGTCCGCGTGGGATCTTCGGGGTTGTAAACCGCAATCGCCTGACCGCCATTGCGCCGCATGACGGTGAAGCACGGCACATCGGTAGGCCCGTCGCCGACATAAATCATATTCTGAAAAGGAACCGGTCGCAGCGCCGGATCCATGTGGTCGTTCACATCCTGATCGAGTTCCAGCATTCCTTTGTTGATGCGGAAGAGAAATTGGGTTTTCTGGGTGTGACTGATCGCGCGCTTGGGAAATGTGATCCGGTCGTGCTCGTCGGTGGCGAATTCGCAGCCGAAAATCTTGCGCACATCCGGCGCGAGGCGACTGCCCTCGATGAGTTCCTTCATGCCGGAGGACACGATGTAATGCTCAACGCGGATTCCATGTGCAGCGTGCTCGGGAGTAATGAGCGTGTTTTTTAGGTCCTCGAACATTTCCGGCAAGCCAGGGTAAAATGTGAGACGCGCACCGAGTTCGCGGAGGCGGGCGTTTGTTGGTCGATCGATCTCGAGGCAATCAAGAAGCACCTTCATGTAGGCCAACTCGTGGTCGTAACCCTGCTTTTGCACCAACTCGGCGCACCGCTTCCAGAAATGGGAGGGGTCGATTCCAAAAACCGGAAAGATCGCCTCCTCCTGCATATAGATCGGCGAGAGGGTCTGGTCGTAGTCGTAAACAATCGCAATCGTATTCTGCGGAACAGTCATAATTTCCGGATGCTTCAAACAGAACCACCCCGCGTTGGCGACGAGAAACTGGTGACAATTTGCGCTCTACATCTCAAACCGTTCGTGCTGACGAGGCGGATGGTCATCCGGGATTCCCCTGCTCCTGCGCCACGCAAGCAACCAGCGGGCATGGGCGATCTGCTGTTCGAAAGTGGGCGAGGGGTGACTTTTCAAAAACGCCTCATCGGCTGCGGTGATCTCTGGAAGATCAAAAAAATTCCCACCGGATTGCTCAGGGGATCGAGCGGAGGACGAGGTTTTTGATTTCTTCGTTGGCATAACGGTCGAGGATGCCTTGGAACTCTTGCCCCTTGGTATCGATCTTGCAAAGGGAAACGAGGTTCAGGATATCGAGCAGGTCTTTGCCTTGCGCCAAACGCCCGGGATTTTTCATGGCGTGCAGTTTGAGTGCGATCAGGTGAAGTGGTTTGGGCAAATTCAGCCGTGCAGTTCCAATGAGACACTCCACCCGTTCGGCGTAGAGTTTTTGAAATGTCTCCGGAGCAACAAGCATGACATCCATAGGAAACAGAGCGGGGTCCGGGGGCTCCAACCTGACAAAATTCTCTGTCTGCCCGATCCACTTATAGCCAATGGACTCGAAGCCCGCGCGCCAAGCGGGGAAACCATCCACCGCGATCAGGAAATCCACATCAAGGGTTGTCCTGTTATATCCGTAAAAGTTTACTGCATGGCCGCCGATCAAAAGAACGGGGAGTCCCAGTTGCTCGCTGAGGTGCCCGACACTTTCGAAGAGATCCATGGGGGAAGGACGACGCGGAAAAACCTACTTCGCCAGTCCGAATGCGGCGTGGGCAAGTTTGGCGGCGTGCTCGATCTGGGCCTCGTCGATGATGACGGCAATTTTGATTTCGGAGGTGGAGATCATTTGGATGTTCACCCCGCCGTTGCCGAGGCATTCGAAGAGTGTGGCGGCAACTCCCGAGTGGGAGCGCATGCCGATTCCGACCACGCTGAGCTTGGCGATGCCACTTTTTTTGATGACCTCGCCGGCGCCGACTTCCTTGGCCACGCGGTCAATGACTGGTCCGAGCTTTTCGAGTTCGTCGGCGCCCATGGTGAAGGAAATGTCGGTCGTTCCACTTACGGAGACATTTTGGACGATGACATCAATGATCACATTCGCCTCAGAGAGTGCTGTAAAAATGCGGGAGGCTGTGCCGGGCTTGTCAGGCACCTGGGTGATGGTGACCTTGGCCTGTTTGCGTTCGAGGCTGATGCCGCGCACGACGACGTTTTCGAGTCCGATGGATTCTTCTTTCACGATGGTTCCCCTGTTGTTGTTGAAACTGCTGCGCACCTCAAAAGGCACTTTAAATTTTTTGGCGAATTCGACCGAGCGGGATTGCATGACCTTGGATCCGCTGCTGGCCATTTCCAGAAGCTCGTCATAAGCGATTGCATCGATCTTCTTGGCATCCGGCACCACGCGCGGATCGCAGGTGTAAACCCCATCCACATCCGTGTAGATCTCGCACATATCGGCTTTGATAGCCGCCGCGATGGCGATGGCCGTCAGATCAGAACCTCCGCGCCCGAGAGTGGTAATCTGCCCCTCGAGCGTCTGGCCTTGGAATCCGGCGACGATGCACACATTCCCCTCTTCGAGAAATTTGCGGACTTGACGCGGGGCGATGTTGGCGATTTTCGCCTTGGTGTGAACACCGCTTGTGATGATTCCTGCTTGGGCTCCAGTGAGTGAAACCGCCTTACCTCCGAGAGCATTAATGGCCATGGCAGTGAGGGCGATTGTCGTCTGCTCGCCGGTGGCGAGGAGAACATCCATTTCCCGTTCGGCGGGTGATGGCGAGACTTCCTTGGCGAGTTTGATCAGGCCATCGGTGACCCCCGACATGGCGGAAACCACAACAACAACCGAGTTGCCGGCCTGCTGAGTCGCCAAGACGCGCCTTGCGACATTTTGAATCCGCTCGGGATTCCCAACCGACGTGCCGCCGTATTTTTGAACAATCAGTGCCATAGTAAAAAATCAGCTTTGATCAAGAACCGCCCGCACAGCGGCAAGGTTGGCATCCGCCTCTGCCGGAGTGAATCCTCCGAACTTCACGGGGGTCTCGGTATCCTTCAACCCGTGACCGGTAACAGTCAGCACGACCTTGGCGCCAGGCCGCAAGGCGGACGGGAAAGGACAGGCGCTGCAACGCGCATTGGAATGGCATTTCAATAATCCCGCCACGCTGGCGGCGCTGGCGGGCTCGACGAAGATGCCTTCGTTGGCAGCCAACCAAGCCTGTGCTGCGAGGATTTCCTCGTCTGTGACGATATCAATGCACCCGCCGGATTCGCTCACGGCGTTGTTCGCAGCTTGCCAGCTCGCCGGGTTGCCGATGCGGATAGCCGTGGCAACAGTGTCGGGTTTTTCGATGGGTTGATTGAAGAAAATCGGGGCTGAGCCAGCGGCTTGGAATCCGACCATTTTCGGCAGGCGGGTCGAGCGTCCAGCGGCGTGGAATTCGCGGTAGCCTTTCCAGTAGGCAGTGATGTTGCCGGCGTTTCCAACAGGCAGGATGTGAATGTCGGGTGCATCGCCGAGATCTTCGATGACTTCAAAAGACGCAGTCTTTTGTCCCTCGATGCGGTGGGGGTTGATCGAATTCACAATCGCCACGCCGTCGATGCCGCCGAACTCCCGCACGATGCGCAGGGCGTCGTCGAAATTTCCACGGATCGCCACGACCTTGGCGCCATAAACAAAAGCCTGCACCAGCTTGCCGATGGCGATTTTACCGGCAGGCAAAATCACAGCGCACTGGATTCCCGCACGGGCGGCGTAGGCCGCAGCGGCAGCGCTGGTATTTCCTGTGGAGGCGCAGATGACCGTCTTGGCGCCATCCTCCACCGCTTTCGAAATGGCAACCGTCATACCGCGATCCTTGAATGACCCTGTGGGATTGAGTCCCTCGAATTTCAAATAAACCTCGGCACCCGCTTTTTCGCTGAGGCGCGGCGAGTGGATGAGCGGCGTCGAGCCCTCGCTGAGAGAGATCACCGGCGTGGAATCGCTCACGGGCAGGAACTGCCGGTAGCGGTGGATCACGCCTTTGTCATTGAGCGGCTCGTTCACGAGAAGGCCTCCATGTGAAGCAGGAGTGGCGTTCCTTTGACGCAAGGAAGGGATGCCAACTCGTTGGCGGTTTTTTTCATCGATCCGTAAGGCGCGTCATGAAGCGTGAGGATGAGAGGCACGGAGCCATCCACAAGGCCCTCCGGTTGGATCACCGAGAGGATGCCGATATCCGCCTTGGCCAAGGTGCCGGCAATCTGCGCG
>CANKXQ010000158.1 GCA_947487745.1 Spartobacteria bacterium
GGGAACCGTGACAGTGCATCCGAGAACAGCATCCCATGCTGGAATTTCGAGGTCGTAGTTGAGATTGGCGCCCTCGATTTCAAAGTCCGGGTGGCGTTGGTATTTGACCCGCAGGTAGAGATCTCCCGCTCCGCCGCCGGATGCGCCCGTGCCGCCCTGGCCGGCGAGGCGAATGCGCTGGCCATCGCGTATTCCCTTGGGAATTTTTACCGTGAAGGTCTCGATCCTCTTGGATCCACCTCGGCGAAAGGAGACCGGGCGCGAGGAGCCGTTGAGGGCTTCCTCCAGAGTCACCAGAATATCGGCCTCCGCATCCTGACCACGCTGCGGAGCCTCTTCGAAGCCCGCACGCGTTCCCCGGCGTCCACCGAACATCTGCTCGAAGAAGTCGCTGAAGCCCGTGCCGCCGAATTGGATGTCCTCCTCGAAGGCTGCCGCGCCTCGTTTTCCTGTGAAACCACCCGCTCCGGGAGGCCGTTGCCATCCGCCACGCTGCTGCGGTCCGTGCTGCCAATCCGCGCCGAACTCATCGTAGCGTTTGCGTTTCTCGGGGTCGCCCAGCACCTCGTAAGCTTCGTTGATCTCCTTGAATTTCTCTTCGGCCACTTTCTTGTCCTTCGCCGTATCGGGGTGGTGCTGGCGCGCGAGTTTGCGGAACGCGGTTTTGACTTCTGCCTGGGTTGCGGATTTGGAGACTCCGAGTGTTTGGTAGTAATCGCGGAATTGCGCTGACATCTGTTCTTGAATTTGCTCTCGGCATTCTGACCATTTTATTCATTCTGTCCAACCCATGCTTGATATCCGCACTCTTCGGGAGCAACCCGACCTCGCCAAGTCCCGCCTCGCGTCCCGCAACGCCGACTATTCCCAAACCATCGACGCCATTCTTGCCATCGACGCCGACCGGCGGGCCTCGGAAACCCGTTTGCAAGGCCTCCAGAGCGAGCGAAACCGCCTGAGCAAGGAAATCGGAAAACTCCGCGCCCAGAAACAGGACTCCGCAGCCTTGGAAGCCGAGGTGAAATCCCTCGCCGACGAGATGCAGGCTCTTACCGAGAAATCCAATGCTCTCTCCGACGAGCAAACCGCCTTGCTGCTCGTTCTGCCCAATTTTCCACAGCCTGCCGTTCCGGTTGGCAAAGAAGCGGCGGACAATCCTGAGATTCGCATTCACGGGGAAAAACCCTCAATCGCGAATCCCAAGGATCATGTGGCCCTTGCCGAGGCGCTCGGGCTCATTGACCCCGACCGCGCCGTCAAAATCAGCGGCAGTGGTTTCTCTGTCTACATGGGCCAAGGCGCAAAGCTCGAGCGGGCGCTTCTGAATTTCCTCCTCGATCTTCACACGCGCGATCACGGATACACCGAGGTCAGTCCGCCTTTTGTAGTGAAGCGGGATTGCATGGTGGGCACAGGCCAGTTGCCGAAATTCGAAGAGGACATGTATGGCATCGATGGCGGAGGGCTCTTTCTCGTTCCCACCGCCGAGGTTCCCGTGACGAATCTTCACCGCGAGGAGATCGTCAACGCTGCACAATTCCCGATAAAATACGCCGCCTACACGCCCTGCTTCCGCCGTGAGGCGGGATCAGCAGGTCGAGAGACGCGCGGCCTCATCCGCATGCACCAGTTTGATAAAATCGAGTTGGTGAAAATCTGCGCGCCCGAGCAGTCGGCGTCCGAACTCGAAGCCCTCACCTCCGATGCCGAGCGCGTTCTCCAAGCGCTCGGCCTTCACTACCGCGTCATCGAACTCTGCACGGGTGACATGGGATTCGGTGCCGCCAAGACCTACGACATCGAAGTCTGGGCTCCCGGACAGAATGCTTATCTGGAAGTCTCCAGTTGCACGAATTTCGAGGATTTCCAGGCCCGCCGCATGAACCTCCGATTCAAGGGCGAGGATGGGAAAAATCGCTTCTGCCACACTCTCAACGGTTCCGGCACAGCGCTCGCCCGCCTCTATGTCGCCATTCTTGAGAATGGTCAGCAGCCCGACGGCTCTATTCACATTCCCGCCGCGCTCCAACCCTATTTCGGTGCCTCGAAAATCTCCAAGTAGCCGAGCACCTCTCGATACCGTGGTGGCAGCCCTCGCTGAGTCGATGGCAGGTGTTTCCAAGCGCAAAAAACTCCTCGTCGGCGTCTCAGGCGGCCGTGACTCGATGGTTCTGCTGTATGCGCTCTTGGCCGCAGGTTTTAAAAACCTCGTCGTCTGCCATCTCAACCACACCCTGCGCGGGCGGAGTTCAGATGCGGACGCCCGCCTTGTCGTCAGGGAGGCGCGCCGCCTGAATCTTCCCGTCGAGCATGCCAAGGCGCGGAGTGCGGAGTTCGCCACAGCCAAAAAAAAATCCCTCGAACTCGCCGCCCGCGAACTGCGCATGGCCTTCTTCGAGGAGTGCTCTGCCCGGGCAAAAACAAAATCCCTCGTCCTCGCCCACCATGCCGATGATCAAGTTGAGACCTGTCTTTTCAACTTCCTCAGAGGCACCGGTGCCGCCGGACTCGGGGGCATGAAACCGGTTTCCCAACTCGGCAAACTCACCGTTCACCGCCCGCTTCTGGGTGTTACCCGCCCGCAAATCGAAGCATTCCGCAAACAGCACAAAGTCCGATTCCGCGAGGATGCGACAAATGCCGGGCTTGAGCACACACGAAACAAGCTGCGCCACCGCGTCCTGCCGCTCCTTGCGGAAGTCATGGGTGAATCCTATCGCTCAGCCATTCTTCGCGCCTCTGAAATCCTCCGTGGCGAGGAGGAATTGGTTGTATCTCTCATGCCTCCAAGCCAGCTTGAGCTCGACTGCAAGGAGCTTCGCGCCCTGCATCCCGCCTTGCGCTCCCGCGTCATCCTACGCTGGCTCCGCAAGTGTGGCGTTCCCGAGGCCGGCCATGCCGAAACCATCCGCGTTCTCTCCCTCCTCGATCCTGCCAATGGCCCCGCAAAAGTGAGTCTCCCCGGAAATCACCACGCCCGCCGGCGCAGCGGAGTTCTCTTCTTGGAATCGGGGGAAGTTTGAACCTTCGCACCGCATTTCAGAGCGGCCTCCGTGCCGCCCGAGCCAACCTCCTTCCGGGCCTTCTCCTGCAGGCGCTCATGCTTTGCTTTCTCGCCGCCTATCTTCTTCACGATGGCACCTATGCCTTCCTGACCAAAGTGGGGGAGGTGCGTCAGGAGATGAGTTATGGGTTTTCGCTTGCGACCTACATCGTCTCGGGCGCTCTTTTTCCCGAGTTGCTCCGTATTGTCTTCTTTCAAAAAGGCCGTCTCCTGCGCGCCAATCTTTGGAACTTTCTCACCGCAGCCCCCCTCTGGGCCGGACTCGGGATGCTCGTGGACTTCTTCTACCGCTGCCAAAATGACTGGTTCGGCACTGGAAATGCCTGGCACATCGTCGCTGCCAAAGTGCTGGTCGATCAGTTGCTCTACAGCCCGTTTTTGGCGAATCCCATCACCAACGCCTACCTCGCCTTCCGCTCTTCGGGTCTCAACGCCGCCACCGCTCGCGAAGTCTTCTCGTGGAATTTCTTCGTAGAAAAAATGCTTCCCACCCAGATCGCAGGCTGGGCTGTTTGGATTCCCGGCGTCTGCCTCGTTTATTTCATGCCGCCCCTCCTGCAACTACCGACCGCAGTTTTGATCCAGTGCTTCTGGGTGCTCTTCCTCACCACTCTTCACGAACGCGAATCCGCCAAGTGATGCCGCCCAGAGGTCAGGATGTCTGAAGTTAAATCACGCAGGAGGGAGGGGGAATGTCGTGGGGATATCGGATCGCAAGGAACCCGGTTTTGTCAATAAGCAGGCCTCTCAGCCAAAATATCTTTTCTGAGCAGGAGCAACTCATTCCATTCGCCATAAAAATGGGCTGGTTTGATGACATAGCCATGCCATTTTTTCGTCAGCAATCTCGGATTACGCTGAGTGTGAGATGCGATCAATTTCTGCAAGCCTCTCTTGGCCCTCGAGGGTTGATGTGGTTTCAACCTAAATTCGGCAGTTAGGAATTGAAAACGGGCGTGGAAGTTGCTTGCGGTATGGTTGATGGACTCAAAATCTCTGCCCGAAACAGCTCACCCTGCGGGTGAGGCAAAAAACGAAGGTTTTTCAC
>CANKXQ010000159.1 GCA_947487745.1 Spartobacteria bacterium
GCCGCTCACGCCGGTCACCACCACAAGTTGGTGGCGTGGAATTTCGACATCAAGGTTCTGCAGGTTGTGCTGGCGCGCACCTTTGATGCGGATCACGGAATGTTTCTCGTTGGCCATAGGGCGTTGCGCAGTTTGGAACAGAGTGCGCGTGAATCCAAACGCAAATCCCGCACATGTTCGAAAATGCCTTGCGAAGCGGAGTGGGATTCATAGCTTTCCGAATATGTCCCCCGCATTGGCAGAATTCATTGGAACCGCATTGTTGATCGTTCTTGGCAATGGCGTGGTGGCAACTGTCGTTCTTAATAAGAGCAAGGGCCAGGGCGCTGGATGGATCGTTATTACAGCCGGTTGGGCGATGGCCGTTTTTGTTGCTGTCTTCGCCGTTGGCCGGGTCAGCGGTGGACACTTGAATCCCGCTGTGTCCGTGGCCATGGCGCTCTCGAACCACTTTCCTTGGGAAAGTGTTCCCTCCTACATTCTGGCGCAGATGCTCGGCGCGATGACCGGCGCGGCGATTGTGTGGGTGGCATTTTTTTCGCACTGGAAAATTACGGAAGATGCCGAGGCAAAGCGGGCTGCCTTTTGCACGGCTCCAGCGATTCGCTCCATTCCATCGAACCTGGCTTGTGAGATTATAGGAACCTTCGTTCTGATCTTCGGTGTCTTTTGCATGAAAGGTGCAAGCGGGGAACCGCCGGGCATCGGAGTTTTTCCGATCGATCTGGGAGCGCTTGGTGCCCTTCCGGTGGGGCTTCTGGTCTGGTCCATCGGCCTCTCGTTGGGCGGTCCCACCGGATATGCCATCAATCCTGCGCGGGACCTTGGGCCCCGTCTGATGCATGCCATTTTGCCGATCTCCGGAAAAGCGGGGAGCGACTGGTCGTATTCGTGGATTCCAGTGGCAGGCCCTTTGATCGGAGCTGTTCTCGCCGCATTGGTTCACAAGGCACTTGGGCCCTTTTGATTTTATGAAATACATCCTTGCCCTCGACCAAGGAACGACGAGTTCGAGGTCGATTATTTACGACGAATTCCTGCAACCAGTTGCCTCGGCCCAGCGCGAGTTCACCCAACATTTTCCCCAGCCCGGTTGGGTTGAGCACGACGCCTCGGAGATCTGGGACTCCATCGTTTCGACAGCCCGGGAGGCGGTGGCGAAGGCGGGAATCAAGCCGCAGGATATTGCCGCCGCAGGCATCACAAACCAGCGTGAGACTGTGGTGGTCTGGGACCGTGCGACCGGCGAGCCGGTGCATCCAGCCATCGTGTGGCAAGACCGGCGAACGGGTGATTTTATGGATGCCTTGCGCGGGGAGGGTAAGGAAGCTCTCATCCAGGAGCGCACGGGACTCCTTCTCGATCCCTATTTTTCGGCCAGTAAAATCCACTGGATTCTGGGCGAGATTCCGAATGGTCACACACGCGCGCTTGTCGGCGAGTTGGCTGTTGGAACCATTGATAGTTGGCTCATCTACAAGCTCAGCGGGGGCAAAACCCATGTCACGGATGTTAGCAACGCCTCGCGCACGATGCTCATGAATATTCGCCTCGGCTGTTGGGATGCCGAGCTATTGGCCCTTTTTGGAATTCCCGAAGCGGTTCTGCCCAAAATTGTCTCCAGTAGCGGCAGGTTGGCTGAGATCGATGCCTCGTTTTTGGGGCATTCGGTGCCGATTTGCAGCGCCATTGGCGACCAGCAGAGTGCGCTCTTCGGCCAGCTTTGCACCAGGCCAGGAATGGTGAAGTGCACTTATGGCACGGGATGTTTTTTATTGGTTTTCACCGGCGCGGAGGCCATCGCGAGTTCGAATCGCCTCCTCACAACAGTGGCTTGGAGGATTGGTGACGGCCGCATGGAATACGCTCTCGAGGGCAGCGTGTTCATGGGCGGAGCATCGATCCAATGGCTTCGCGACGGACTGGGAATCATCCGCTCCGCTCCCGAGGTCAATGAACTTGCAGCGCGCGTTCCGGACAGCGGCGGTGTCGTGCTTGTTCCGGCATTCACTGGACTTGGAGCTCCGTATTGGGATTCCGCGGCGAGGGGCGCACTGCTTGGCATGACGCGTGGAACGACTGCCGCGCACATAGCCCGCGCAACGCTCGACGGCATTGCTTTCCAAGTAGCCGACCTCGTGGCCGCCATGGAAAAAGACTCAGCAAAAAAAATCACAACACTCCGAGTGGATGGTGGAGCCTGTGCCAGCGACCTGCTCATGCAAACGCAGGCGGATATTCTTGGAGTCGAAGTCGAGTGTCCATCGAACATCGAAAGCACGGCCCTTGGTGCCGCGATGCTGGCGGGCCTCGGCGCGGGCATTTGGCCTGATATCGACGCCCTCTCTGCAATCCGAAATACCGAGCGGCGTTTTGAGGCTCAAACCGCGCCTCGTGACCGCAAAGCCAAACTAAAAACCTGGAAGCGTGCCGTGAAGCGCGCTCGAAAATGGGAGACAAATCTATGAATCGAAAAAAACTTCTGCAGCAAGTCGAGCAAGTCTCCGAGTGGGATGTGGCCATTATTGGCGGCGGGGCGACCGGCTTGGGGGTGGCGGTGGATGCTGCCACGCGCGGCTTCCGCACAATCCTTCTCGAGGCCTCGGATTTTGCGAAAGGCACATCCAGTCGCAGCACCAAGCTCGTGCATGGCGGGGTTCGGTATCTCGAACAGGGCGACATTCCGCTCGTGCTGGAGGCCTTGCGCGAGCGGGGACTCATGCACCGCAACGCGCCGCATCTCGTGCATCATTTGTCCTTTATCGTTCCCCGCTATCAGTGGTGGGAGGGACCGTTTTTCGGCATCGGACTCAAAGTTTACGACGCCTTGGCGGGTAAGCTAAACCTTGCGCCGTCGCATCTGCTCTCGCGCGAGGAGACCATGGCCCGGATTCCAAATATCGAGGCGGAACACTTGCTTGGAGGCGTGGAGTATTTTGACGGGCAGTTTGACGATGCCCGGCTCGCGATCACTCTGGCGCGAACGGCTGTTCATCACGGGGCCTGTGCGCTCAATCACGCGCGCGTGACTGGTCTCGCAAAAACAAACGGCCTCGTGAGTGGTGTTCATTTTACGGATGTCGAAACGGGCCGCGACTATCAGGTCAAGGCCCGCGTGGTTGTGAATGCGACCGGCATTTTCAGCGACGAAGTTCGTCTCATGGATGACGCCAAGGCCCAACGCGCCGTGCAGCCCAGCCAAGGCGTGCACTTGGTTTTTGATCGTTCGTTTTTACAGGGTGATTCGGCGGTTATGGTTCCCCACACAGACGACGGACGCGTTCTCTTTGTGATCCCGTGGCATGGCAAGGTGCTGGTTGGAACCACGGACACGCCGATGGATCATGCCGATCTGGAGCCTCGTGCCTTGAAGGAGGAGATAGGTTTTATTCTGCGCAATGCCGCGCGATATCTGGCCCGCGATCCAGAGGAAAAAGACATCCTCGCTGTGTTTGCAGGTCAGCGTCCGTTGGTCCGCCCGCCCGGCAAAGATGGCACGGCCACGAAAGCGATTTCGAGGAATCACGAGGTTCTTGTTTCGGATGACGGCTTGGTAACGATTGTCGGAGGAAAGTGGACGACTTACCGGCAAATGGCGGAGGACACGCTCGATAAAGCCATAACCCTCGCGGGTCTTGAAGACCGCGCGTGCGTCACCGAAAATCTGCAACTCCATGGCTGGCGTAGTCCCAATGCGGAGCCGCTGCCCGATTGGCTTGCCGTTTATGGGAGCGAAGCCGCCGATGTGCTCGCGCTTGTGCAGGAGGATGCCTCGTTGGGAGAACTTCTTCACCCCCGCCTGCCTTACCAGATGGTGGCCGTCGTCCAAGCCGCTCGGCAAGAGCAGGCGCGCACGGTGGAGGATGTGCTTTCCCGCCGCACCCGGGCGCTTCTTTTGGATGCCCGCGCTGCCATCGAGTCAGCACTGAAGGTCGCCGCTTTGCTGGCCAAAGAACTCGGCCGCGACAAGGCTTGGGCGGAGGCTCAAGTGGACGAATTCACGGAGCTGGCCAAAGGCTACTTGCAGCCGGAACCTTGATGGTATTAGTCGCGGAAACCCGCGCGCACTTCGTTCACGCCATCCAGCGATAGCATTTTTGCAAT
>CANKXQ010000160.1 GCA_947487745.1 Spartobacteria bacterium
GCTTCGGCTTTGGCGATGCGGAGTTCCCGGCGTTCCCGGTCGCGGTCCTTGCGCCAGGGGCCTCCGGCGATGACATGGCGCTTGCCGTTGTGCTCGATTTCGATGAGGCGGTGGGCGTCGGTGAGTTCGAGTTGGGTTTCGCCCGGGAGGTCTTTGAGGAGGGCTTCGAGGGTGGAGTTGGAGAGGCGGGTGACGAATTCGAGTCCTTCGTCTTCGAGGGACTGGAAGTTGATTTTGCTGCTCATGGACACCCAGCGCTCCTGCCAATCCCGGGCCACCCGTCGCAGCGCCAGGCCCAGGGATTTCAAGGCCAGATTGGGATGACGTTCTCGCTCGACGAGGAGCAAAAACCGGCTGTTGTTAATGACGAATCCCAGACGCCGCGCCCGCTGCCGGGCATTCCATCCCACCCACTTTTCCCGCTGCTTGAGATGCGGGGCCGCGCCGCTGAATGTCAGGATCGCCACCCAGTGCCCATCCACCTCGGCGACATAGCGCATGTAGCGTCCTCCGATGCGGGCGCTTTGGAGGTGGTGCTCGGTTTCGAGCAATTGTGATCGAATCGCTCCCGCTCCTCATCATGGATGAGGTGAAGACTGACGCGGGAAAGAAAACTTTTGGCGGCTTGCTGGATTTTCATTTGCCATGCTCATGCCAAAAGTCAGTAAGAACGTTTAGCTATTTTTCACTTGGATCATATCCGGGGAAGACAATGCCTTCTCAGGTGAAACGGCTTTGAAGATCGCGTCGGACAGAGCATCCTGTTGATCGACGAAAGCACGGGCTTGGGGGGCTTCGGTCGAGCCTCCGAAAGCACCAAGTTTCATTCGGGAGGCTTCTTGTTGAAGACGCTTAAGCTTGGCGACGAGTTGACGGCCTCCGGCTTGGGTGGGGTAGTCGGTATGCATCCCAAAAGCGCGGGCGAAACCATGCCTCACCAACTCCTCGGCCAGATTCTGATTTCCGAGCAAAACGACCGTATAGAACAGCTCTTGCGCGGAAGCCCCCTGCGCTTCCTCCCATTTCGTCAAAACATTGAAAAGACGCGAAAGCATCTCGTCCGTGAAGGCGTGCGCGCGGTGACCGGCGGCAACGACGCCCTCGGAACCCAAAGCAAATACTTTTCCCTGCTCTGCGATGCGCTCGGGGAAACGCATCTCGGTTTCCGGGCAATCCACAAAATAGAGACGGAATTGGAGATTCCTTCCGCGATGGATGACATGAAAACTGTCACCATCCGCGTAGTCGTGATTTTCGAGGCGGCAATTCTCCAGCAGCGTCCATCCCGCCGGTGCAGTCGCAGCGGATGCCACGACAAGAGATGCGAGGACGATCGCAAGCAGGAGGAAATGGAAGCGCTTTGGAAGCATCACTTGCTCTTCATGACATAAACCCCGTTCCAATCGGCTCCAGGCGGGTTGGCCATGAGGTAGCGGGTGCGATCGATCATCACAAGCGAAGGAGTGGTCGGCGAATCGGGGTTGCGCTCCGGGCGATTGGTTTCAAGCTCAGCGGACTTTTCGAAGCAATCGAGTGCGGGAGTCCACCGCTGGTTGCGGTAGTGTTCGATACCCTCGGCATACAATTCGATACACTTCCGCGTCTCCGCATCGAGATCCTTGCGGAGGCACACCACCTCATATATCTCAGCCGGTTCGCTGCGACCCTTAACGATGATCTTGTCCAGAAATCGAAAGACGCAGTCATCCCCCCCTGCTTCGGCGGAGCGCATGGTCTCGCCGGTGACCATGGTATACACGCCGTAGCTCTTGGCACCGCTCTCGCATCGAGCGGCGAGGTTCACCATGTCCCCCATCATGGTGTAATTGAATCTTTTTTCCGATCCCATGTTGCCCACTGTGGCGTGCCCGGTGTTCGTGCCGATACGCATTTGCATCCTGGAAACAAAAGGTGGCCACTTGTCACCTTCGGACGCCCATTTCATGCGCAATTCGGCCAGTCGCTTGTGGAGAAGTTGAGTAGCCACACAGGCTTTGAGGGCGTGGTTTTCAAGCTCCACCGGAGAATTGAAAATGCCAACGATCGCGTCGCCGATGTATTTATCCACATAGCACCCCTCCTCCATGAGAATATCCGTCATGGCGCTCAGGTATTCATTCATGAGCGCGACGAGTTGCTGGGGAGCAAGCATCTCGGAGAATCCGGAGAATCCTTGGACATCCGAGAAAAAGGCCGTGATCTCGGCATCGATGCCGCCGAGTTTCGGTTCCTCCCCGCTCTCCACCATCTTCTCTACGAGGGATGGCGAGAGGTAAGTGCCAAACATACCCGTGATGCGGCGCTTTTGCCTCCGCTCGTTCGAAAGGTGGATCAGCGCTCCATAGAAGGTGCAGGAGAGAGCCGCGCCCACCGGAGCGACGAGTGGGATGATGAGATCATGCGTTGAAAAAAGTAAAAACGCCGCGCCGATATAGCCCAGCACCGTCAAGGCCCCGCAAATCCTCGCGAGAGCATTGAACCGGGGTGGCACGATGCTGAATGACGCCGCCACAAAGCCCAGCAGGAAGATCAAAGCACAATTCACCCAGACCGGCGGACGCTCAATGAATCGTCCCGAGAGGAGCGTTTTCAGAAGGTTGCCGTGCACAGAGACACGGGGAACGGCATGGGATCCATTGAGCGGCATGAGGCTGATGTCCTTGAGCAGAGGATCCACCGGCCCGATGAGGACCACACTGTCCTTGAAGGCTGCAAAAAATTCCCGCGCCAGTTGCTTCTCCTCCTCGGTGCCATTTTGAAGTGCCTGGGCAAAAGCCATCACATGCACGAGGCTCGCGTGGCGGTCCTTCTCCATCCACGCACCGAACCAATTCGGCTCCGCCAGTTGCCCCATGCGAAGAGGAATACTCGCCACCGTGGAGCCGTCATCTTTTTTTACCACCAGCTTATCCTCCTCGATGGTCAACGCGGAGGCGGGAAGGCCCCAATAGATCAAGGCCAGCTTCAGAGACATCGGCAAGTAGGTATGGGTCGAGGTCTTTGCAAAAAACGGAACATAACGCACATCGTTCCCGACCGTGTCGATCAGCCCCACATGCCCCCAAGTAGGCCCTACAATCGGGAATGCCGGCAGTTCCGGCGCTTCATCCTCCGGGTTGATTTGGCTTTTTTGAAAAACAAACGGGAAGAATCCCTTCGTGCCAAAAGTGGCGGCCGCGACGACATTTTTATTTTTGTGAATGGATTTCCCGAGCGCCTTGCTCCCAGCCTCAGCCTCGTCGCGCCCAAGCGCCGGAATCCCCGCCATGGAGAAAACAAAGTCCATGCCTGCAGCCTTGATTCCCCCGTGCTGGAATAACGCATCCAGCGTGATCGCAAAATACTCGCGGTTCCAAGGAAAGTTCCCAAGCCGGCTGATCGATTCCGTATCCACATCCACATAGCAAACCTTCACCGGCGCATCCATCGATCCACGCAAGTTGAACCGCGCATCAATCGAATGATTCTCAAACGGAGCGAGAAAGCCATCCGGACCAAGGAAACTTTGACGCTCGGTGAAAGGAGTCAGCGGAAGCTGGGAAAGCAGCGTCCAAATCCCGCAAAAAACGAAAAAAACCAAAACGGAAACGACCGTCTGCAGATGAGATATTTTTTTAACCACAAAGAAATCCTCCGAAATCAGAAAACAACGCGCACTCTCTGAGCCTTCCCAATCGACCTGTCAAACCTTGCGCGCGGCGGGCAAGCCATGCCGCGCACACTGTTCGACGACGAACACATCAATCGCGCACAGGCAGTTTTTTCCAATCTTGATACAACCGCCAGATTAAGAAGAGCGCGATGGCCGACCAGAAGATGCTCCAGAACGGGATGAAGCGGTAGGCGTAGTCGCTGCCGTTGTAGAGGTGCTCCATTAGCCTAACTTCCCTCCTTCCCGACCGGAGAGGCCGATAAACACAAGCGGAGCGATTTTTTTCGGGCTACGGCTGTGTTGGTTCGGCGTTTTTTGCCCAGGCGGGCGGGGCGGCGAAGAGGTGTAGGAGTTTGAGTTTGGCGAGTTGGGCGTTGAGGTCGACGGGGACTTTGGTGATTTGTTGGAGGACTTGGAGTCCTTCGTTTTTGAGGTGGATAGC
>CANKXQ010000161.1 GCA_947487745.1 Spartobacteria bacterium
AAGCAAAGCCGAGCCCCACCGAAAGGTAGGCCATAGGAATAAGAAAAATCAGCGCCCCGATCCCGGCAGGTATCGGAGATCCGTATTTCTCAGTCAGAAAAAATCCCGGCGCCAGCGTGAAGAGAGCCACACTCACCATGATCGCTCCCCAAGCCACACCTGCCATGAGGACTTGCAGCCAGACACCGCTTGAAAACCCGGCAAAGAGATCGGCAAACTCGGTCTTCCCTCGCGCGTTTTTTATGAACATCCACAAAAAACCCGCCGAGAGAATCGTGGTGACTGTGGAGGTCAGAATCGAAAAAAACAGCCCAACAACAACCGCCACGATTTTGAGCATTTGTTCCTCGCTCCCGCCCGATTTCATAAACATCCGCACCACGCTCTGGGCGAGTTCCGAGACGAACCAGAGAGAGACATTCACCACGAGGAAAACAAATGTTCCGAGCATGAGGACGCCCATGTTTTTCTGGAAACTTTCCCATCCGCTTGAAAAGCACTCGCTGATCACAATGCGGCCGCTGGCATTTGTTGGAACGGTTGTGGAAGCCTCCGGGACTGGCTCTGCAGTTTCCTCTGGAGGGGGCAGGTCGGTGAAGGTCGAGAGAGGTTCCCAACTCGTCATCGGCTCGCGCCAAGCCAGATCTGTTGGGAGGAAGCGGCCACTCCTGAGACCGTCAGCGACATCCTGGTCATTGAATTTCCCGATATTTTCGCGGTCGCGGTTAATGTGGATCATCGCCATGGCCACCTGCCTATCGATTCGCTCCAGCCTGTTCAAGTGCCGATCCCTCGCCGTGTTTCGAAAAAAAGATTGGCTTCCGCAAGAATAGGCGTTGACAGGCGGGCGGCGCGTCTCTTTATTGCTCTCATTCTTAAGCACGCGATGTAGAACCCCTCCGCACGCGGCGTTTCACTGACACACTGTCGCAGGATCTCGTTGAACTTCCTTTCTCAAAGTTCACGGAACTTAACGAGCTCCCGACATACCATCACCTCGAGATTTTCAGCCTGGACAGGGAAAAAGAGTCACAGGTCCATTCTCAAAACCCAATCATGACAGACGAACAGCAAAAACCGGAAAACGGAGCGCAAGCCGCCGATTCCGCAAGCCCCAAGGCAGCCCCGCGCCGCCGCACCTCCACGCGCACTCCACGCATCGGCCGCGCTCGCAGGCAGAAAAAGGCGGTAGACTCCCCGGAGCTTCCACTTTCAGATAAAACTCCCGCCATCAGCGAAGCTGCCCCGCTTGAGACTCCAGCGCCCGCTGCCGCGCCTGAGCCAACCGCTCCCGCTGTCCCCGAGCCGGTTAAAGAAACCGTTCAGGCATCTCAGCCTGCACCACAGCCTGCACCGGTGGTCGAGAGGCCGCCGCAGCCTCCAGCCCCGATCGTCTATGCCGAGGGCATTGTCGAAGTCAGCGGCAAGGGTTTTGGCTTCCTGCGCGAGGCGCGCCGCAATTTCACCCAGTCGAACAATGATATTTTCGTCACACCCGAGATCGTCCGCAAATACGGCCTCCGCGACGGTATGTGGATCAAAGGCGAAATCCGCCGGGGCAATCGCGGCCCGCAGATGTATAAGCTCACCGAGCTCGAGGGCGGGGATCCCGAGCAGTTTCAAAACCTGCCCGTTTTCGAGGAGCTCAGCGTCATCAATCCGAACGAGCGCATCAAGCTTGAGACCGTTCCCGAGCGTTTCACGACACGCGTCATCGATCTTGTCGCCCCTGTGGGCAAGGGCCAGCGCGGCCTCATTGTCGCACCACCCCGCACGGGCAAGACGACACTTCTCCAGCACATCGCCGACGCCGTGGTGAAAAACCACCCGGAGATGAAACTTCTCATCCTCCTTGTGGACGAGCGCCCGGAGGAGGTCACCGAAATCCGCCGCACTGTTCCCACAGCCGAACTCATGGCCAGTTCGAATGACTCGGACATTAAAACCCACACCCGCATCGCCCAGCTCTGCATCGATCGCGCCCGGCGCCTCGTCGAAATGGGCAAGGATGTGTTCGTTCTCATGGACTCGCTCACCCGCATCGGCCGCGCGTTCAACAACGCCCAAGGGGGTGGGGGACGCACGATGTCCGGCGGTGTGGATGCCCGTGCCCTCGAAATTCCGCGCAAACTTTTTGCCGCCGCCCGCAACACCGAGGAGGCCGGTTCGCTCACCATTATGGCGACCGCGCTCATCGAGACGAACAGCCGCATGGACGAGCTGATCTTCCAAGAGTTCAAAGGCACCGGTAACATGGAGATCGTTCTCGACCGCAAGATCAGCGACCAGCGCATCTATCCGGCGATCGATATTTTCCAGTCCGGCACGCGCCGCGAAGAGCTTCTCATCCCCGAGGAGGACCTGCACAAGATCAGCGTCATCCGCCGTGGACTCGCAGGCCACAAGCCCATCGAGGCCATCGAGCGCCTTCTCTTTTTCATCCGGAAATATCCGACCAACGAGCAGTTGCTCAAAAACCTCCCGGGATAGGAAAAACAACACAACATGCCATTCTCAGCGCTTGGATTGACCAAGCATATTTTGCAAGGCGTCCAAGCGATGGGTTACGGGGATCCGACCCCCATCCAATTGCGCGCCATCCCGCCGGCCTTGGAGGGTCGCGACCTCATCGCCTCGGCCCAGACAGGCACAGGTAAAACCGCCGCCTTCGCGCTGCCCACGCTCCAGAAGCTCGGCTCGCACGGCCGCCTTCGCTGCCTCGTCCTTGAGCCGACCCGCGAACTCGCCATGCAGGTGGAAACCGCCATGCGAGATTTCAGCCGTTTCACCGACCTCAAGGTCGGCTGCGTTTACGGTGGCGTCGGTTATGGAAACCAGCGCGTCGCCCTCAAGGAAGGTCTCGATATTCTCGTCGCCACGCCAGGCCGTTTGGAAGACCACCTCCAGCAAGGCACTGTGCGCCTCAACGACATCGAAGTCCTCATCCTCGACGAGGTCGACCGCATGCTCGATGTCGGTTTCCTGCCGCCCATGCGGCGCATCATTGCGAAGGTTCCCAAAAATCGGCAGACACTCTTCTTCTCGGCCACCCTCCCGCCGGAAATCGCGGAGCTCGCCAACTTTGCCCTCCGCGATCCCGTGCGCATTGAGATCGGAGCCGCCCGCTCGGTGGCCTCCATCGTGAAGCACGGCGTTTACATGGTGGACCCAAGCCGAAAATTCGACCTCCTCCTCGCGCTCCTCACCGCAGTCGATTACCAGAGCGCAATCATCTTCAGCCGCACCAAACACGGCGCCGATAAGATCGCCAAAAAACTTCGCGCCAACAACCATGCCGTTGCCGTCCTGCACGCGAACCGCTCCCAAAACCAGCGCATCGAAGCGCTCAGCGGATTCAAATCCGGAAAATACGAAGTCATGGTCGCCACAGACATCGCCGCACGCGGCATCGACATTGCCGGAGTCAGCCATGTCATCAACTACGACATCCCCCAACACCCGGAGGACTACGTCCACCGCATCGGCCGCACCGGCCGCGCCAACATGTCGGGCGATGCCTTCACACTCGTCGCACCCGACGAAGCCAAAAAACTCAGCGCCATCGAGCGATTCATCGGCCAGAAAATCGAACGCCTCACGCTCGAGGGATTCCAAGTCCCGCCGAATGGCGAGAACGCAGCGGCCAAACCACCCAAACCCGAAGTCCGCATGGACGGCCGGAAATTCTTCCGCCGTGGCCGTGCCCCACGCCGCTAAAAAAAAATCCAAAATAATTCTTGCACCCGCTGAACTGGGTGTTAATTTGAAATCGTTCTGGGGGGAACAGAAGCCCGTTTCAACACTCGTTGAGACGGGCTTCAACTTTTTACGCGACTTCTATCCCCACGCGCACCTTTCGTTGTTCGCAGGAATAAAAAATCCAATTTTGGCCAACCAATCGCCGCGCCCCAAAAAAATAAAAATAAAAAATCTCCTTGCATCCAAAAAACCTCAGGCTATTGTGAAATTCTTAAATCGCGGGGTGGAGCAGCCCGGTAGCTCGTCAGGCTCATAACCTGAAGGTCAGAGGTTCAAATCCTCTCCCCGCAACCAATTTCTTATTAACGTCTTATAAGAAATTTTCCGCC
>CANKXQ010000162.1 GCA_947487745.1 Spartobacteria bacterium
CGGCGAACTCACCGAGCCGCTGGTCGTGCGCCCGACCTCCGAGACCATCATCGGAGCCGCCTATGCCCGCTGGGTGAAATCCTGGCGCGATCTTCCGATTCTTCTCAACCAGTGGGCCAATGTCGTCCGCTGGGAAATGCGTCCCCGCCTCTTTCTCCGCACCGCCGAGTTTCTCTGGCAGGAGGGTCACACGGCCCACGAAACCCGCGCCGAGGCGGAGGAGGAAACGATGAAAATGCTGCGTGTTTACGAGACCTTCGCGCGCGACTTTCTCGCTGTGCCGGTCCTCTGCGGCGAGAAAAGCGAGGGCGAGCGCTTCCCCGGAGCCGAGCGCACCTATTGCATCGAGGCGATGGTGCAAGACCGCAAGGCCATCCAGGCCGGAACCTCGCACTTCCTCGGTCAGAATTTTTCCAAAGCCTCCGGCATCCAGTTCCAATCGCGCGAGGGTCAACTCGAGCACGCTTGGACGACCAGCTGGGGCGTGAGCACGCGGCTCATTGGGACTCTTATCATGATGCACTCGGATGACGATGGACTCGTCGTCCCGCCTCGCATCGCCGCCACGCATGTCGTGATTGTGCCGATCACGCCCAAAGAGGACAGCAAAGCAGCGATCCTCGAAGCCGCTGAAAATCTCGCCTCCAGCCTGCGCTCTGTGGCTTTTCACAGCGCCCCGCTCGGCGTGGAGGTCGATTCCCGCGATCTCGGCGGTGGTGTCAAAAACTGGGAGTGGATCAAAAAAGGCGTGCCAATCCGCATCGAGATCGGCCCGCGCGACCTTGCTCAGGGAACCGCTGCCGTCGCCCGCCGCGACAAGGGTCCGAAGGAAAAAGAATTTCTCCCGCTCGCGGAGATTCCGCAACGCGCGACGGCGATGCTTGAGGAAATCCAGAACACGCTCCTCCGGCGCGCCACAGAATTCCGCGATGCCAACATGGTGAAGATCGATACGAAGGAGGACTTCTACAAATTCTTCACACCACAAAATGCCGCGAAACCCGAAATCCACGGCGGCTTTGCCCTCACGCACTGGAACGGCAGCACCAAGGTGGAGGAACAAATCAAAGCCGATCTCAAGGTGACCATCCGTTGCATTCCGTTCGACGAGTCTCCGGAGCCAGGCACTTGTCCTTTCAGCGGGGAACCCAGCCGTCAGCGAGTGGTCTGGGCGAAGTCGTATTGAGCAATCTTAGGCCTCGCCGGCGGCGGAATTTTCCTCCGGCAGGGCAGCTTCCAACGCAGGCTCGGGTGCTGTGGGAGGCTGGATGCGGCACTCCCCGACATGGATGCCGCCTTTTTCGACAACCATGGCGCGGGAGGTTACCGGACCTTCAAGGCAACCACCGCTCAGGATTTGAATGATGCCGTTGCAGTGGATGGGAGCGCGCAGTGTGCCTTGGATCGTGATGCGGTCTGCCTCCAGCGGATGGGAGCACTCGATGGTGGCTCTTTTTTCGACGAAAATGGAATCCGCTGTGATCCGCCCGGTGCATGGCTTTTGCATGTTCAGGCGAACCTCGCCTTCGCAGCGCAAGTGGCCGTTGAATGCGCCTTCGATGCGCGCCGAGCCGCAGATGATCCAGGGATTTGAAAGCGAGCCCTTGGCTCCAATTTTCAGCAGTCCACGGGTATCAACCGCCCGCGACGAGTGCGCGGTGATGTTCACCTCGATCAACTCGATCGGAGCGTAGCAACCGGGGCAGATCGTGCTTTGCGCCTTCTGGGAAACCTGGTGGGTGCGTCCGCATTTCAGGCAATGCACAGGCTTGCCGGCTTCCAGCTTCTTTCCAGTAAAACTGGGCAGCTCTGTGATTCCGGACGAGCGCACTCCCTCGGCGGTTGCCAGGTAGTGGGCCCCGCAGGAGCGGCAGTTTGTGGATATGAGGTGGGGAGGCTCAAGCTGCACGAAACCGCAGACCGGACACCGGAATGGTGACTTCGGCGGTGGAGTTGGCATTTGGCCTTAGGCCGCGTCCTCTGCGATAGAAGGTTTCGGAGCGATGCCGCGCGAAGCGTTTTTCGAGGGGGTCACCTCGGAGTGGCCTATAAAGGTCGCGCCTTCCTCGATGATGATGCGCATAGCCTTGAGGTCGCCGAGGAGTTCGGCATTGGATTTCAATTCGCAGCGCTCTTGGACGGTCACATTGCCATTAACCGTGCCGTGGATAATGACAGTTTTGGTGCGGACATCGCCTTTGATGACGGCGTTTTTGCCAAGAGTGAGAGTGCCTTCGGAGATGATTTCGCCGTCGAGTTTGCCGTCGAAAATCATTTCACTGTCGAATTTCAAGGTTCCTGTCAGTTCAACATCACTGGTGAGGATGTTTTTGGATGTGGAGGGTTCCGAGACGAGAGAAGTGATGTTGTTGAGGTTCATGTTGCGAGTCAGGCTACACACTTTTTCGCGTGGTGGTCAATGTCCTGAGCATTTGAAAAGACGGGCCATTTTTGAATGCAGGGTGCGAAAGTTGTTTGTTGACGCATGGCGCGGCGAACCGATACTTTGCCCCGCTCGCGCGACTGCGCGACACAGAAAACAAAACAATTCTTTTTCATGGAAACCGCGACCAGACTTCAACAACTCACACCATCCCTCACGCTTGCCGTTGACAGCAAGGCCAAGGCCATGAAAGCCGAAGGCATCGAAGTCTACGGCTTCGGCGCCGGAGAGCCTGACATGGACACCCCGGAACACATCAAGGCGGCCGCCATCAAGGCCCTCCAGGATGGTCGCACCAAATACACCCCCAGCTCTGGCATTCCTGAACTCCGTCAGGCGATTTCCCAAAAATTTCTCAAGGACAACGGCCTCGATTACAAGCCCAGCCAAGTGGTTGTGAGCAGCGGCGCCAAGCACTCGTGCTTCAATGCCATCGCCGCCGTCGTGAACGAAGGCGACGAGGTGATCATTCCCGCCCCCTACTGGCTGAGCTATCCCGAGATGGTTCGCCTTGTCGGTGGCGAGCCCGTTTTTGTTCAGACCACCCAAGAAAACAATTGGAAGATCACGCCCGAAGATTTCGAAAACGCGATGTCGCCCCGCACGAAAATGATCATCATCAATTCGCCAGGCAATCCGACCGGATCGATCTACACCCGCGAGGAGCTCAAGGCTCTTGCCGAAGTCGCCGCCGAGGAGGACATCTTCATCCTCTCCGACGAAATCTACGAAAAACTCACTTACGATGGCGCGGAGCACATCAGCATCGCTTCGATCTCTCCAGAAGCCTACGACCTCACAATCACGGTCAACGGCTTCAGCAAGGCCTATTCCATGACCGGATGGCGCCTCGGCTACCTGGCCGCTCCGGAGCCAATCGCCCGTGCGATTGATTCCATGCAAAGCCACATGACATCAAACCCTTGCTCATTCGCTCAATACGGCGGCCTCGCAGCCCTCACTGGTGATCAGCAATGCGTGAGCGACATGCGTGATGAATTCGATATCCGCCGCCAATACATGTTTGAGCGTCTCACGCAGATTTCCGGCATCTCAGCCGTCCGTCCTCAAGGTGCATTCTATGTCTTGGCAAATATCAGCGCTCTCGGCCTGAAATCCCAAAACTTTGCCGACCGACTCCTGACAAAAGCCAATGTGGCGATCGTTCCCGGCATCGCCTTCGGTGACGACCGCACGGTGCGTCTCAGCTACGCCACGAGCCTCGATGTGATCAAATCCGGTCTGGATCGCATCGAAGAGTTCTGCAAGACACTCTAGGATTCCGGTATTTTAAAAAACAGGGCGCTACGATTTTCAGGCGCCCTGTTTTTGTTGAGACTCGAAAAGAGAGCGCCAGTGGTCGAGACGCTCCTTGATGCGTTTTTCGAGTCCATTTTCCGTGGGAGTATAAAATCTTCGCCCCTCGGGCAGGTAGGCTTGGGGCACATAAGATCCCTCGAAATCGTGGCTGTAAAGGTAGCCCTTTCCGTGCCCAAGCCGCTCGGAGCCTTTGTAGTGCCCATCGCGCAAGTGTTCCGGCACGGCCAGTGTCCTCCCTTCCCGCACTTCGGCGGAAGCCTGGCCGATCGCCAGGGTCGCGCTGTTGCTCTTCGGCGCGGTAGCAAGATAA
>CANKXQ010000163.1 GCA_947487745.1 Spartobacteria bacterium
AGGGTGCTACTGCACCAGGGCGCGACAGCGCCCCTCGTGACCCCAAGGTAGGGATGGCGCGCTCTCCGAGGCGTAGGCTACGAGCCGGAGGCCGCCGCCGTCCGACTTGCGCGGCGTAGCCGCCCCTGTAAAGCAACGGCGATCCATGACCAATGGGAATTTCTTTAACTACCAATCAAACGAATTTTCACGAATAGGGAGCGGCTTCGCAGGGGAATTTTGTTTTCGGTTTTATACCAAAGTCTCTTTGAAATGGGACTTTTCACGACAAAAGAAGGGAGCACGGCCGTCTCGGCCGTGTTGAGACTGGCTCAATGGCACGAACCTCACCCATCCGAACCCTGGTATCCAGCGCCTTACACAGGCGGTGCCTCCATCTCGTAGAGCCTACGGATCGGAGAGACGCCTGTGCTCCTCTCCAAAAGTCCAAATGCTATCGCCTTTCGGTCTTATTCGTGTTCATTCGGTAACTTCGTGGTTCAAAAATGTTCAGCGCCTGAACATCCGGGCAGGACGGGCTCATTCGTTTTCCCAGCAGATCGGGTTGTTTGCAAAAATTTGCTCCCCGGAAACATCCAGCTGTAGCGCTGTGCGGGAAAAAATCCTGGCCGTCCATCCCACCACACACGACAGGGACAGCTTCAACTCCGTCAAACGCGGAAGGGTGGAATGAGAGGAATGAGTGCAATATGGTATTGAATTTTCGGATAATTCGATGTTTTAAATAGTGATATGCCGAAGATTTCTGAGTGGGGTTCGATCTCCATTTTTATCAACACCCGGGGAGAGCACAATCCCCCGCACTTCCACGCAATGAGCGCGGAATGGGAGGCCAGCATTCGCATTTCGGACTTCGGGGTTATGGCGTGAAAACTCCATCCCCGACAGCATGGAGAAGTAGTCGAGTGGGCTGCCTTGCACCAAAATGAGCTCATCGAGCAATGGGAAAATATGAGAGCCGGCCGGGCACTTGGAAAAATCGGAGGATTGAAATGAGAGTTTTGACTGCTACCGCGACCGGGAGTTCCCAATTACGCCTCCTTTTTTCGGATGGTTTTTGTGGAGAGATTGACTTGTCTCCATCATTTGAGCCGGTGGACCCGCTGCGTGACGCGAAATTCTTCGCGCAGGTTTCGACAAATGGTCTGACGATCGAGTGGCCGGGTGGGATTGATTACTGTCCGGATACCCTCAGAGCATGGTGCGAAGCAGGAAGTGCTCAATCCGTGACGACGCTGCGCGGCTGAAAAATGGGTCATCCAAGATGATGACCCTCCCAATGCGCCGGAGCGCCGACGTCCTCGTCGGCAGGTGTCGAAATATCCAAGGCGGCTGGCAGGCCCTTCGCGAAAATCGGTTGGCGACCGCGCGCCAACCCTACCTTGCGAAACCAGCGTATGGCGTTGTGTGAAGTGGGTTCCGGGATTTACAGGCGCCTTGGCCCCGTGCTAAATCTCCGCGCATGAACACTCTCCTCTCCACGATCCGCCAAGCTGCTGCTGATGGGAAACTTCTTTCCGAGTCCGCAAAAAACATTGAGAGCCTGCTTTCGATAAGCGCCTCTCCAGTCGATCAGGCCTCGGTGGCGGAGTGGGTGGGGGCAGGCAATTGGGGCGAGTTGGACAACCGCTTTTTCCGCACGCTGGCTTTTGGCACGGGCGGGCTGCGCGGCAAGACGATTGGTGCGGTGGTGACCACAGTCGAGCGGGGAAATCCCCAGGCGCTTGGGCGTCCGGAGTTCGCCTGCGTGGGCACAAATGCGATGAATACCTACAACATCAGCCGCGCCACCCAGGGGCTTGTGCACTATGTGAAGGAGTATTTCAATAAGAGCGGCCGCTCGGGAAAACCGGCCGTCTGCCTCTGCCATGACACGCGGTTTTTTTCGCGCGAGTTCGCCGAGTTGGCTGCAAAAATCATCACCGATCTGGGTTGCAACGCCTACCTTTTCGAGGGACCCCGTTCCACGCCGGAGTTGTCCTTTGCCGTCCGCCATGTGAAGGCCCAAGCGGGCATCAACCTCACCGCGAGCCACAATCCACCGGAATACAACGGCTACAAGGTTTACTTCGAAGACGGGTGTCAGGTTACCGAGCCACACGCCTCGGCGATCATCGACCGCGTCAATGCCGTGGATTCCGAAAGCTTCACGCCGGTCGCGGAGAGCGAGCGTGGACGCGTGATCCCGATGGGCGCGGATATTGATGAGGCCTACATGGAGCGGCTTGCCACTCTGCCGATCGATCCCGAGTTGATCCGCCGTGAGAACTCTCTCAAGATCGTTTACACCCCGCTGCACGGCGTTGGCGCGGTCATCATCAAACCCATGCTGAAGCGGCTCGGATTCCAATGCGACGGCGTGGCCGAGCAGGAAATTCCCGATGGACGCTTCCCGACGGTGAAGTCGCCAAATCCTGAAAATGCCGAGGCGCTCTCGATGGCGATCGCGCAGGCCGACCGCACCGGCGCGGACCTCGTCATTGCCACCGACCCGGATGACGACCGCATGGGCATTGCCGCGCGGGACGCCGAGGGCAAAATGCATCTCATCACGGGCAACCAGATCGGCTCGATCCTCGCTTGGTATCGAGCGACACGGTTTTTTGAATTCGGAATTCTCAATGACTCGAACCGCTCGCGGGGCGTGATCATCAAGACATTCGTGACCACCGATCTTCAGAAAGCGATTGCTGAAAAATTCGGCCTACGCTGCGTGGAGACGCTAACCGGTTTCAAATACATCGGCCAAAAGCTGGGCAACTATGAGGCCGCCATTCCTGCGAATTTGCGCCCGGACTACACCGCTCTTTCGGAGGAGGAGACGCGCCGCCTGCGCCTCGAACACTCGAGCTTCTATGTCTTCGGCGGCGAGGAAAGCTACGGCTACAGCGCATCGGATTTTGTGAGGGACAAGGATGGCAACTCCGCCGCCGTCCTCATCGCCGAGGCCGCTGCCTACGCGAAATCCCAGGGCCTCACACTCGTCGGCCTGCTCGACCGCATTTTCGCCGAGTTTGGCGTTTATCTCGAGCGCGGTGAATCGCTGACGATGGATGGCGCCGAAGGCGCGGCTCAAATCAAAAAGCTCGTCGCCTCCTACGCCGCGAACCCGCCCGCCGAGATCGACGGCGCCAAGGTCACTGGAATCCTGAATTTCGCCACCGACACGATCCACGACATCGAAGGCGACCGCATCCCTGCCGAGGCCATGCTCATGATCACGCTCGCCGACCGCCGACGAGTTGCGGTGCGTCCCTCGGGCACCGAGCCGAAAATCAAATACTACATGTTCGGCGCGCAGACTCCCGAAGCCGGAAAACCCTTCACCCCCGCCGAAGTCGCCGACGCGCGCGAATCCGTCACGGCCTCCCTCGCGAGCCTCTGGAAAAACCTCGCCGCCGACGCGAAGGCGCGCTTGGCGTGAAGATTCAGAAAAACATCCCGCTCTTGGAGAGCATCCTCACCGAGCTGGCGGAAGTGATCGGCGCGCAGTTCGAGCCCTACAAGAACCATGTTTACCGGGTCTTGAATTTTTGCTTCGCGTTTCATGAATGCCATGGCGACGAAGAAGAGAAGCTGATCATCGCCGCCTGTTTTCACGACCTTGGCATGTGGCCGGGGGATGTTGTCGACTATCTGGAGCCGTCGATCGCGCTGGCTCAAGAGTATTTGCAGCGCACCGGCAAAGCGGACTGGACCGATGAAATCTCGGAGATGATCGACCTGCACCACAAATTCCGCTCTGCGGCTGACGGCCGGTTCCCGCTGGTCGAAGTCTTTCGCAAGGGCGACTGGGTGGATGCCACGCAGGGCTTGCGCCGTTTCACACTATCCCGCGCCGATGTGAAATCCGTCGAAGCCTCATTTCCCAATCTCGGCTTTCACAAAAACCTCGTGCGGCTCGCCTGGGGACAATTCATGCGGCATCCGCTCAATCCGTTGCCCATGGTGAAATGGTAGCCGCATAGCTGGTTCAACCGCGCCCACTTTTCTCACACTGCGGGCCTGCCCATGAAGCCGATCAGG
>CANKXQ010000164.1 GCA_947487745.1 Spartobacteria bacterium
CGACCGTCGGATCGATGCCGCGGGAACGCGTAAATTCGATAGTCTCCTTGGGCATACCGTAAAGCGTGGGCAATTCCTGCGAACCGGGCTTGTCTGTGAAATACCCGAGGCTTTCGAGGCAGATCATGCCTTGGAGGTTGTCGCCGTTTTTTCGGCAGGATGTGGCATGAACGCGGCTGCCCATGGACTCGTTGGTGAAATGGGGAGGCTCTTCGTTCGTGTAGGCGACGAAGCGGATATTTCGTGGGGGATTCTCGGACTCCATGAGGAGGCGAGCTGTTTCCAGAAGGATGGCTACGGCTGATATGTTGTCATCTGCACCGAATGTGCCCGGAGCCGAGTGGGGAGTTGGCCCGGGCAATGAGTGTGGCGGGGACTCTGGGGCGTGCGCTGGGGAGCGATATTCATTTCGCGGCGAATGCGGTGGAGGTGGTTTACAACATCCATCGGTGGAACGCGGACATGGCGCGGCCGGATTTGCGGGAGCGCTGGCGGAGGCGGCCTGTGAGGTATTTCGCGCATGATCCGAGGAGCGGGCAGTTCGCGCCGAGCAAATTCGCGGCCTATTTGCTCTTGCCCGAAAGCGGTAGGCGATTGGCGGAGGGGATTCCAGCGAGCCTCACGGGGATGGGCCTTCAGGCGTATACGGAGATCGACCAGAAGCATCCGCTCTTCGATGGCAACCGGGCTTGGCGGCATTTGCACGAGAAGCTTGGGATGGTGGCGACGCCGCTGGAGGAAATGGATGCGCGGACGGTGGACCGTTTCTGGCGCTGGGCGGAGGGATTCAAGGATGTGCTGGGGATTCAAAAAGGCCCGGTGGTGCTGACCGCTCCTCTGTGGGGATACTGAGTGGCGCGCGGGAGCGCCAACGTCCTCGTTGGCAGGGGTGATCCCGAGGGGCCGGGGGGGGCCTCGGCGTTCCTATGCGGGCGGCGCGACTTGTCGAAACAGGTTCCATGTTGCGCCAAACAAGCAAACCACCCCCGCTGACATATGGACAAATGGCAATAAGTCCATAGGTTTATTCAACTGATCAATCCCAGCATTCAAGGGCTTTGGCGGATGTGTGGATCGTGGCAACCAAGCCCTCCGTCCAGAGCAGATTTACTCCTACATTCGTAAGAATGTCAGAATATCCAGACCGGTCGAACGGCCACTCAAAAAGCCCAATCAAACAACTTCCAACCAATTTCCTCAAAGGCAGTAAACGATTTCTCGATGTATGGACTTATTGCCATAAGTCCATAGGTTGCCGCACAGGAATTCAGTGTCAGTTTTTTTTGAATGATTGGCGACGCCGGTCCAGCGCGCGGGCATTATTTTTCGCGGGCCTGCAACGATCGGAGGTTGCGACTCCCCTCGCATGTCCCCGTTCGGGAATGCCGATCGAGAGTTGACAAATCGCTCCTGTAGTCTCAATGTAGAAACATGACCGCAACGATTCAAAAATGGGGCAATAGTTTGGCCCTGCGGATTCCCAAGGCTGTGGCGAAGCAAATCCAGATTCAGGAAGGCGATCCCGTGTTCCTCAAAGTCGGGGCGGCGGGGTTGACCGTGAAGGCTGTCCCCAAGAGGCTTGAGTTGGACGATCTGCTCAGCAAGGTGACGCCGGAAAATATTCACCCGGAGAGCGATTGGGGCGCGGATCGCGGGCGCGAGGTTCTGCAGCCATGAGGACAAAGAACCCTCCCGTGCCGGAACTCGGGGCGTTCGGGTGGTTGGTGTTTGATCCCCAGGCTGGCCGAGAGCAGTCCGGGCGGCGGCCGGCGATCGTGCTGAGCCACACCCGATACAATGAGAAAACGGGCTTGGCCGTTTTTTGTCCCGTCACCAGCAAAAGCAAAGGCTACCCCTTTGAACTTGCTGTGCCGGAGGGTTTGCCCGTGGGCGGAGTGGTTCTTTGCGACCACATCCGTTCCTTGGATTGGAAAGAGCGCCAGTGGAAGCCGATTTGCAAGGCTCCTTCAGGGTTCTTGCAGGAAGTCATGTCGCGAATGGTGGCGCTGTTTGATTTTCCCGGCCACAGGTTGTGACCCTGGCGGAATACTTGAAAAAATACCCGCTCTTCGATGGCAACCGGGCTTGGCGGCATTTGCACGAGAAGCTGGCATGCAGGCGAACTCCGCTGGAGGAGATGACGGCGGGGTCGGTGGACCGTTTCTGGCGCTGGGGCGTTTGCTTTGGAGGTTGAGCCGGAGCGCTTCGGCAGATCGTTTTGTTTTAAAGGGGGCGCAATTGTTCGCGCTCTGGGCAGAGGCGCCGCACCGTCCCACGCGGGATGTGGATTTATTGGGAACGGGAGAGGCTTCGCCTGAGAGCTTGAGGGAGTTTTTCGAGGCGCTTCTGGATACCCCAGTGGAACCGGAGGACGGTTTGCTTTGGGGAAAAGTGGAAGCGGCTCCAATCCGTGAAGACCAGCAATATCAGGGAGTGAGAGTGGTCACACATGCCACGCTCGCAGGGGCGGTGGTGCGGGTGCAGATCGATGTGGGATTCGGAGATGCCGTCACCCCAGGGCCAATGGAAGTGGAGTGGCGGGAGTTGCTTGATTTTCCCGAGGCGCGGCTTTTGGCGTATCCGCCGGAGACCGTGATCGCCGAGAAGCTTGAAGCCGCCACAGTATTGGGTTTAGCCAACAGCCGGATGAAAGATTTCTTTGATCTGGATTGGCTGTGCCGCCACAGGGAGTTCGATCTCGCGATTCTGCGGGAAGCCGTCCGTAATACCTTTGCGCGGCGGGGCACGACGATGCCGAAGGGAATGCCAGTGGCGCTCACGCCAGAATTTGCAAGCGATCCGGGCAAGCTTACGCAGTGGTCCGCATTTCTAAGAAAAAACGACCTCAAAGCGGATTCACTTGGTGCAGTGATCCAACGGTTGGCCAAATTTCTCGGACCGGTTCTGGGCGATAAGAAGGATGCGAAGCACTGGACTCCCTCCAATCAGTGGAAACTCATCTAGAAAACTGCACCCCAGTTTTTCTGCTGCCTGTTTTGCGGGGCTCCTGATGTTAAGCAGTGAGCCTTTGGATAGCTGACACGAGGTTTTCGGTGATCGAGGCCATGGCCTGAAAGGCTAGGGTTTCCACGGTGTCGGTGTTCTTGTGGTAGTTCGGCGTGGCGTGCAGCGAATTCTTAGTTGTAAATACTATAACAATCTTTAAAATATCCTAAAATTCAGCCCGTGCTTGCCTCTTCGCCAGTTCAGAGAATGAAAGCCCTCAGCCGCCGCACTCCGGTGGTGCGGGCATCGGATGCCGTGCGTGCGGGCATTCCGAGGACTTCGCTTTTGCGACTGACGGAGTCGGGCGTGGTGGAGCGTGTGGGGCGCGGACTTTACCGGCTGGCGGAGGGCAAGGGCTATGATCATCCGGATCTGGTCGAGGCGGCGGTGCGCGTTCCCAAAGGCGTGTTGGTGCTCCTGAGCGCATTGGTTTTCCATGGCATTGGGACACAAGCCGCGCGGCAAGTCTGGATGCAACTTCCGGCAAACTACCCGACACCAAAGATAGGGCATCCGCCGCTGCGGATCGTTCGCAGCCGCAAGCCCGAGGCGTTTACGCTGGGCGTCGAGACGCATCGGATCGCCGGCCACGCGGTGAGAATCACGGACCCGGAGCGCACGATTGTGGATTGCTTCCGCCACCGGGGAACGGTGACGCTGGAAGTGTGTCTGGAGGCGCTGCGAGAGAGGCTGCGCAATCGGCGGCAATGCCTGCCTGCCCTTGAAGATTATGCCCGCAAGCTGGGAGCTTGGCGCGTGATGAAGCCGTATCTGGAGGCGCTGGCATGAAGAATGTGGCAGCCTCGGTGCGGGCGCGTTTGTCGAATCTGGCGAGGGAAACGGAAGTTCCTCTGGCGGCGTTGATGGAGCGTTTCGCGCTGGGGCGTTTGCTTTGGAGGTTGAGCCGGAGCGCTTCGGCAGATCGTTTTGTTTTAAAGGGGGCGCAATTGTTCGCGCTCTGGGCAGAGGCGCCGCACCGTCCCACGCGGGATGTGGATTTAT
>CANKXQ010000165.1 GCA_947487745.1 Spartobacteria bacterium
GCCTGCGGACCGGCTTCCATTTCCTCCACCGTGACGCACAACGGAGGCATGAAGACGATCGTGTCCAGAACAGGTCTGGTCAGAATCCCGTGCCGCCGAGCGGCCAAGCAGATCTTTGCTCCGATGCGCCACATCCACGGGAAAGCCTCTCCATTCCTCTGGCGCACTTCAATGCCGGCGATCAATCCACACTGGCGGGTTTCATAAATCCCAGGGGCTTTCGCGATCTCGACCAGCAGCTCGCTCAAGCGCGAAAATTTCGGTGGCAAATTTTCCAACACGCACTCTTCGCGGAAAACATCCAAGCTTGCCAATGCCGCCGCGCAGCCGACCGGGTTGCCTGAGTAACTATGGCCATAGTAAAATGTCTTCCCCTCCTCGACATCGCCCAGAAAGGCATCAAACACCTTCGCCGTGGTGAGAGTGGCCGCGAGCGGCACATACCCGCCGGTCAGTCCTTTCGCGAGACAGAGAAAGTCGGGGATCACATCCTCCTGCTGACAGGCAAACATCGTTCCTGTCCGCCCGAAGCCGGTCATTACCTCATCGAGGATCAAAAACACCCCGGCCTCATCGCACTTCTGCCGGAGCCTTCTGAGCATACCCCTGGGCCATGTTCTCATGCCTGCCGCACCTTGGATCAATGGCTCGATCACGACAGCAGCCACATTGCCATGGTGGAACCCCGGCACGGTATCGAGTTCCTCGGGGGAGGTAATGCGCATCACAGGAAATTGATGCCCTGCCACACTTCGGTGGAACGCCCCGATGCCTCCCAGACTCGCCGCCCCGAGCGTATCGCCGTGGTAGGCGTTTTCAAATGCGATGAAACGCGAGCGGTTCGGGTGTCCCTCCATTTGCCAAAACTGAACAGCCATCTTCATGGCCGCTTCCACAGCGGTGGAGCCGTCATCGCTCAGGAAAACCTTTTCCAATGTGCCTTCGGGAAAAAAGCCCGCCAGTCTCGAAGCCAGCTCGATCGCTTGGGGATTGGTTGTGCCAAGAAACGAGACATGGGCCACACGCTCGAGTTGATCTTGGATGGCCCGGTTGATTCTGGGGTGGGCGTGGCCGTGGATATTCGTCCAAATCGAGGAATTGCCATCCAAGTAGCGTCTGCCTTCGCTGTCCTCAAGCCATGCCTTTTCGCCTTTAACAAGGACAAGTGGTGAGTGGTCCTCCGCGCACCAATCCCGCATGGGTGTGAAGGGATGCCAAAGATGCTTTTTATCGCTCTCGATCAGGACCCGCGTATTCCAAACATCTCGCATAGGAGCTGTATTTAACGCATAGAAATCATGTCGTGAATTCCAAACCGGCCGGTCTTCAAACTCTCTTGCGCCTTTTTGCCTACTTCGGCGGAGTCGTGCTGCTTGCCTGCCTGCTTTCGCCGCCGCTCTACTGGGTCGGCACATGGTTGGCCAAGATCGGCGTCCTTCCGATTGTGGAGGGTTTTCCATTCCACCGCTACTTCAGCCGGAGTGTTCAGATTTCTGCCATCGTTCTGCTTTGGCCAGCCTTTCGTGGTATTGGAATTCGCCGACTCTCCGACCTCGGTCTCCAGCCCAATCCGCAATGGAAACGCGACCTCGTTTCCGGCTTTCTGTTGGCATTGGTTCCAGTCGTTTTTCTCGGTGCGGGCTACATTTTCACGGGCGTTTTTTCGATCAAGCCAGGCTTCGACCCGATGGGATTCCTCCGGATTGGCGGCACGGCTGCTGTGGTGTCCACGATTGAGGAATTCCTCTTCCGGGGCGTCTTGCTGGGACTGGCAGTTGCCGTGATGCCGCGCTGTGCCGCGGTTATTATATCAGCGGCGCTCTTCGCCTTGGTCCATTTCATGCGCACCTCGCGTCAGGCACTCGAGGTTCCTGTGGGTTGGCTGAGCGGCTTCGAGCAATTGCCACTGGCCTTTTCCAGCGCACCGCCATGGCCACTGCTGGGCTGGGGTTTTCTTTCTCTTCTCCTCGCTGGGCTTGTTCTCGCTCACGCCACACTTCAGACCCGCTCGCTGTTTATCCCCATCGGGCTCCATGCCGGTTGGATCTTTGGTCAGCAATCCCTTCAACTTGTTGCACCCTTTCGTCCCAAGCCGCCAGATGTCTTTCTGCCATGGGTGGGACCGAATGTGGTGGGCGGGGCAGTGCCGACCGGTCTGATTCCGGCTTTCGTTCTTCTTGCGACTTGGCTCTTTGTTTGGGTTTACCTTCGCCGTGCCTCACGCGCTTCTTGAAACATTTTCTTCCCTTTTCTTTCCTCCTCACTGCGCTGGTTGTGCTGTGAGGGTCGAATCCGGGCAGGACTTCTGCCCTGTGTGCGCGGCTACCATCGAATTCATCAAGCCCCCGCGCTGCCAGATCTGCTCTCAGCCATTCGATGGAATGTCCGGCGAGTTCGAGTGCCCGAATTGCCGGGGGGCGGCTTTTCACTTCGACTGCGCGGTGTCCGTAGTGCGCAGCCGCCGGGTCATTCGCGAATTGATCCATCGCGTTAAATACAATCGCGAGATTTGGATTATGAAAATCCTTGGCAGGATACTGCTTCAAGGTCTCGCCGATCCGAGGCTGTCGGGGCAGGATTTCGATGCCATCGTGCCAGTTCCGCTCCACTCCAAGCGCCTCCGTGAGCGGGAGTTTAATCAAGCCGCACTTCTCGCAGGGCAACTTTCCCGCGCCACTGGCACTCCCATGCGGGAGTTGCTGGTTCGTAGCCGCTACACCGGAACCCAGACGGCGCTCGACCGTGCCGAGCGAAGGCAAAACTTGCGGAATGCTTTTTCACTGCGCAAGAATGTGGACGTGACAGATCAAAACCTGCTTCTGATCGATGATGTGCTGACAACCGGATCGACACTTGATGCCTGTGCAGCCGTTCTATTGGAACAGGGAGCAGAGTCCGTTTGCGCCCTCACTCTGGCGCGCGGTTAGAAAGTAATTCACACCATGGCCATCTTTAAAAAACCCATCCTCCGAGCTCTTGGAAGCAAAACCCGTGAGATGCCCTCCGGTCTCTGGACCAAATGCCCTTCCTGCGGCGAAGTCATTCACAACCTCGCGCTCTCCGAAAACCTGCAGGTCTGCCCGAAGTGCGAGCATCATTTCAATCTTGGCTCGCGCGAGCGCATCGAGAGCATTTTAGATGCAGATTCCTTTGAAGAGTACGACCCCTCGATGTCCTCGGTCGATCCACTCGGTTTCAAAGGCGTGACGACCTATGCCGACCGTCTCCATAGCTACAAGCAGAAGACGGGATTGGTGGATGCCGTGACCACCGGTGCCGGAAAAATCAATGGCTGCCAAGTTGGCTTGGGCGTCATGGATTTCAACTTCCTCGCCGCTACTATGGGCTCGGTCGTGGGGGAAAAAATCACACGCATCATCGAGTTTTCCACCAAGAACAAACTTCCTGTCATCCTCGTTTGTGCTTCGGGCGGTGCCCGTATGTATGAAGGAATGCTGAGCCTGATGCAAATGGCCAAGACGAGCGGGGCGCTGGCACTGCACGCCGAGGCGAAGTTGCCATACATCACGGTTCTCACAAATCCCACCACGGCCGGCGTCATGGCGAGTTACGCCTCGCTGGGGGATGTCATTATTGCCGAACCCAAGGCGATGATCGGATTCGCCGGCCCGCGTGTCATTCGTGAGACCACGCACCAGACCCTTCCCCCGGATTTTCAAACGGCCGAGTTTCTTGAGAAGCATGGCCTCGTCGATCTCATCGTGCACCGCCAGAAAATGCGGCAGACGCTCGGAGATCTGCTTGCCTACCTCGGCACGAAGTGAATTTCCAAGAGGCGTTGGATTGGCTGAACGACAGCCAGTTCACTGGAATCAAGCTCGGTCTCGAAAATACCTTTCGGCTACTCAAAGCCACCGGGAATCCGCAGGAGCGTTTGCGTTTTCTGCATATCGCCGGAACCAATGGCAAAGGTTCTGTCTGCGCCATGCTGGATTCCTGCCTGCGTGTGGCAGGACACAAGACAGGTCTCTACACATCGCCC
>CANKXQ010000166.1 GCA_947487745.1 Spartobacteria bacterium
AATTATCCGCTGCGGATGATCCCTTCAAGGATCTTGCCAATAAACTCGGCAAGGAATCGACTGGGGAGAAGGTCAACATCGCCGTCGGCAGCTTCAACTACGAAGGCACCGACCTCCAGTCGCCGTTCTCCTCCATGCTCCGCGACGAGTTGGAGATCGCGCTCGGTGAATCCGGGAAATTCAAGGTCGTGACCCGGGATCGCTTGGCCGATCTCCAGATGGAAGGCAAATTCCAAGGCAAGGGCATCCTGGAGCCAGGAACTGGCGTCGAAAAAGTCACCATCGAGGGCGTGAAGGGCATCATCCGTGGCCGCTTTTATGCCAGCGGCGACGAAGTCACAGTGTATGCCGAGTTGGCATGGCTCGAAGGCGGCGAAGTCAAGAAAGCCCGCCTCGCCATACCTACATCCAAGGTGCGTGCAAAAATCTGGCCCGATGCCGCTGAAGCTGCATCCAAGCCGATGGAAGGCGTCATCAAGCCGCAAAATATCGAGCAAAGCAGTGCCAATGTTCAAGAGATGTCAAAGGACCGCCTCGCTAAAGTGCCCAAGGATTTCCCCCTTGAGATTTTCACAGTCGATGGCAAGCGCGCCTACGAAGGTGGGGAAAATATTGCGTTCCGTGTTCGCAGCACCCAAGAAGCTCACATCACCGTTCTCTGTCACCAGAACGACGGCACCACCATCGTCCTCTTTCCGAACCGTTGGTGCAGCAACACGCTCATCCCCGCCAACAAAGCCATCGACATCCCTGGCACCCACAAAAGCGGGTTCGAGATCGAAATCGGGCCGCCCTACGGCTCCGATGTCGTCGAAGTCATCGCTTGCACCAAACCCTCCGAACTCCACAAGCAATTTTCTCAACACGCCGCCAAGGCCGAGCCCGATGCCCCCTTCCAAGTCCTCACCCGAGGCATGGCAGTCAAAGGCATCGACAAATCCGTCACCTCCGCCCCCGAATCCTCCGACGCCCCGCCCCGCTGGTCTCAGGATTCGATCGTCGTCAGCACATTTCCAAAGCCGTAAAAAACTTCATCCTGTTTCCTTCTAACTTTCTCTCTCCGTGCCAAAGTCCAAAAAATCTACGATCCAAGTTCAAGGGCATGCTGTCACAGTCGTAGACCAGAGTGCTTCGGATTATATTTCCCTGACTGATATTGCCCGATATCGCAACACGCAGGAGCCCTTTGCAGTTATTAACAACTGGATGCGCAGCCGGAGCACCATCGAATTTATTGGACTCTGGGAGAAACTCTGCAATCCGGATTTTAAACCTCTCGAATTCGAGAGGTTTAAAAATGAGGCTGGGAGCAACTACTTCGTGCTTTCTCCGCAGCGATGGATCGAGAGCACGCAAGCGATTGGGATTATCTCGAAATCCGGCCGTTATGGCGGCACCTTCGCCCATCGGGATATCGCTTTTGAATTTGCCTCATGGATTTCGTCCGAGTTCAAGCTCTACTTGATTGTTGAATTCCAGCGCCTCAAAGAAGACGAAAACCGCCGCCTCTCGCTCGCTTGGAATCTCAATCGCACCCTATCCAAGCTGAACTACCGCATCCACACGGATGCCATCAAGACACACCTCCTTCCGCCGGAAGTCACCCCCGCTCAAGCTGCCGTGACTTATGCCACCGAGGCCGACCTTTTGAATGTTGCCCTCTTCGGCCTCACAGCCCGCCAGTGGCGCGATGCCAATCCCGTCTTGGAAGGCAACATGCGCGAATACGCCAGCGTCGAGCACCTCCTCGTCCTCGCAAACATCGAAGGTATGAATGCCGAACTCATCCACATGGGCCTTCCCCAGTCCGAGCGCCTCAAAAGCCTCAACCAAATCTCCATTCGCCAAATGGAAATCCTGACTTCATCCAGCACGGCGCTGCCCGCCAACGACAATCAATCATCCGCCAAATGATTTCCTCCTTCCGCCTTCCTCATTCTGACTTTCTCCACCATGTCGTCTGAACTCCAATCCATCTCGGACTACCAAAATCTGATCGATCGGATTTCCGAGACCTACGACGCCGGTCGTCACCGTGCTCTCCAAGCCGTCAATTCCCAACTCCTCGAGACCTATTGGCAGATCGGGCAAGGTATTGTCGAGTTCGAGCAAGGCGGCAAAGTCCGAGCCGACTACGGCTCCGCGCTCCTCCACACCCTCAGCCGCGACCTCACTCAACGGCATGGAAAAGGCTTCAGCCGTAGCAACCTCACCCGAATTCGCCAATTCTACCTTGCTTACCCAAAAAGTGCGACGCCGTCGCACTTTTTGAGTTGGTCGCACTTGGTTGAATTACTGAAAATCGAAGACACCTTGGAGCGTGGTTTTTACGAAAAAGAGACCATCAACCAGAAATGGAGCGTCCGGGAGCTCCAGCGCCAAAAGAAATCCTCCCTCTTTCTGCGACTCGCTGCCGGGAAGGACAAGAGCCAAATCCTCCGACTCGCCAGCCAAGGCCAAGCCGTGGAAAAGCCGAGCGACCTCCTGCGCGATCCCTATGTTTTCGAATTCCTCAAAATCCGCGAACCCCACACTTTGGATGAGACCGATTTGGAGACACAGCTCTGCAACCACCTCCAACCCTTTCTCTTGGAATTGGGAAAAGGCTTCACCTTCGTCGGCCGCCAATACCGTGTGCCGGTCAACAACACCCACTACCGCGTCGATCTCGTCTTTTATCACCGCATCCTGAGATGCTTCGTCCTCATCGATTTGAAGCTCGAGGAAGTCCAACACCACGACATCGGCCAGATGAATCTCTACCTCGGCTACTTCGCCACCGAGGAAAATGGCGAAGGCGACAACCCTCCCATCGGTATCATCCTCACCCGGAACAAAGACGAATTGCTTGTCGAATACGCCACCTACCAAATGAATAGCCAACTCTTCGTCCAAAAATACCAGCTCTACCTACCCGATCGCGAAGAACTCCGCCGCGAACTCGAACTCACTCTCCAAGCTACAGCCAACCTCAAATCCCAGGAAAACGATCAAGAAAAATGACTTCTTCCTTCATACTTCATCCTTCCGACTTTTCCATCCCCGCCACCAATTACCCGCGACTCGCCACTGCGCCGCAGGCGCTTTCTTCCTTCTGATTTTCAAAAGGGCTGATGCCAAGGGCAGGCGGCAAAGAGTTTTAACATCACTTTTTCAAATTATATCAATAATCAGTGCCTGACCCCTATGACTCTTTCCAAGAAATGAAAACTGAATCCCACCATCTTCCGATCACCACGACCCTGCTGCTTGTTGCCATGCTTTTGCTTGCATCGCCGCAAACTCCCTTCGCGCAGGAGATCGACCGCCGGATCAGCGAATTGAAAAGCCGTGTCAATGCGCATTCGGATCGCGGGGAATACGAGCAGGCGACCGCCCTCTGTGAGGAATTTGTGCAACTCACAAAGAAGAAGTATGCAGGCAAGCGAGTCTCGCAGGAGCAAAGCATGGAGATTGCCCAAGCCCGCCTGAATCTCGTCCAATTCTACAAATTCACCGGTCGCTTTGCTGATGCGGAGCAGTTGCTTCTGGACCAAGTCGAGGATTGGAAAAAAATCCCTGAGTGGCATTCGCAGGCTTGCACCAACCTCGGCGATCTCTACTTGATGATCGGTGATTACGAATCCGCGAGGCAGCCGGTTCTCGTGGGTCTCTCGGCGAAGATGAATGGCTTCGCTGGTCGCACGGGAGTCTACGACATGTTCGCCAAGGAAATGTCAGATTCCCTTTTGGTCCTCTACGAGGCGGGCTATTACAGCGAGGCGGCCAAGATGGCCGAGCAGGCAATAAAACTCTGCGAGCGCACTTACGGCAGCGATGCCGGACCATTCAACGAAAAATTTGCACTCCCTCGCGCCATTTTGATCCGTTCGAAACTCCGGCTCGGTGAAGCGGGCGGACTGGATCATGTCGTGGGCAGGGTAGGCGACGCCATGCAGAACGCGCCTCAGG
>CANKXQ010000167.1 GCA_947487745.1 Spartobacteria bacterium
GCCCACTCGCGCCTACCTGAGTAGTTACAAAAATTTCAGACCTCCAAAACAAGCCCCACCGGGCAGTGGTCGCTGCCCAGGATATGATCGTGGATGAATGCGGATTTCAGGGCCGGAGCGAGCTTGGCCGAGGCGCAGAAATAATCGATGCGCCATCCGATATTTCTCTCGCGGGCGCCGTTCTGGTAGCTCCACCAAGTGTAGCGTCCACCGCCCGGTTCGAAGTGGCGGAATGTGTCCACAAAACCCGCCGCCAGCGTTTGGTCGAAGGCCTCCCGCTCCTCAATCGTGAATCCAGCGTTTTGCGTGTTGTCCTTCGGTCGCGCCAGATCGATCTCACGGTGCGCGACATTCATGTCGCCACAGAAGATGACAGGCTTGGTTTTTTCGAGCGCTTGGAGGTGGTCGATAAATGCCGGCGTCCATTCCCTCGTGCGGTAGTCGAGTCGCGTGAGTTCCCGCTTGGAGTTGGGCGTGTAAACATTCACCAGGAAAAAATCCCCCATGTCGGCGCTGATGACGCGTCCTTCCTTGTCGTGTTCCTCACGGCCTATGCCATTGATGACGGACTTTGGCTTTTTCCGTGTGAGAATCGCCGTGCCGGAGTAGCCGGGCTTGATCGCCGCATTCCAGAAAACCTCGTATCCATCGAATGTCTGCGGCACCTGTTCCTCGCGGGCCTTGACCTCCTGGAGGCAGATCACATCTGGCTTCTCGGCATCCAGGTAATCCATGAACCCCTTGCCGAGTATCGAGCGAATGCCGTTGACATTCCATGAGATCAATTTCATCGCACCAGAGAAACATTCCGCTGGGTCGAACCGCGAGAGCGAATTGACACGGGGTTTCAACTTTTCTTCGCCACCGGAGTCTTGCTTTGCTTGAGCGAGCGGGCGTGGTGGAAGAGGTATTGTTGGACATAGCCCGCGTAGGGACCCAGTCGCCGCCGGGCATAGCGGGCGAGTTGCGCCGCCGTGCCGTCCCGCCCGCCGCGCATGGTGAGCAGGATGCGATGAATCCATGTGTCGATCGGAACGGCATCGAGACGCTCGTAGGCAAAGAGGAGGATACAGTTCGCCACTTTCACGCCGACTCCGGGAAGGCCGGTGAGCGATTTGCGCAGCATCGGCGTTTTTTGTTTGACGATGGCATCCAGGTTCAGCCCGCCTTCCGCCAGAATTTGCGCAGTCTGCAGGAGGTTCCCGGCGCGGTAGCCGAGGCCGCAAGCACGCAGGGCGCTTTCCGAGGCTCCTGCCAACGCGTCGAAAGATGGATAAGTCGAGACATTGGATCCCTCCACGCGCCTGCCGAACCGCTCGCGGATGGCCAGAGACATGGAGCGGATGTGCGCGACTTGTTTCATCGAACTCGTGATGAAAGTGGCCGTGCATTCCCAATGCGGTTGCCGCAGGATGCGCATTCCCTCGCAGGCGGTGAGAGCTGCTTGGCTCATCGGGTCTCTTGGAAACGCGGCGGTGATTTGGTCTAGCGGATGATCCAACGCAAAGTGCCTCGCAATGACACCTGGATCGCCCTGCGCGACAACGAGGCGCCGGTCTTTTTCAAAAACTCGCGCAGGCATTTCGGCTATGAGTCCGCTCCAGGAGTTGTCCGCGTTCTGGTGCCAGTGAAAAACCTGCCCGCTCTGCAGCGTGGCCTTGAGGTCGATCTGAGCCGAAAAGGGATTCGTCACGCCTCCTCCAGCCAAGCCAATGCCTTTGTGTAGCTCTGGCGCTCCAAGTAGTGCCGCAGTGTGGGATCCGTATCCGGCGGGAGGTTCGCAACGAGTGTGTCGAGCTGCGCAGCTGCCGATTTCAGAGCCTCCAGATGCGCCGCCGCGTCACGGTCGCGGAAGGCATGGTCGGCTACGATGTCCAGGCGGGCTTTGACGGCCGCATGAAGGCTCTTGTGCAAGGCGGAGAGGTCGGTCATGCCCGGATTTCATATGGATTTTGACGCATTGCCACAAGCTGCGGATTTTTGCGAAAGGCCCAGCCGGACGCTGGATTCCGATGCTTGACTTCCTCCTTCCCTTGACCGGATTCGCTCCCATAATGCCCGATTCCCATGATCTCAAACTTACTCAGCGCCCTCGGAGGCTCCACAGGAGGTGTTGTCGCCTCGTTCCTCGAACCCGAATTGGAAAAACACCTCGCAGGCATCGGCACTGTGCAAAATATCGAACTCGACACCCCGAACAAACGCGCCGCCGTGACCTTGGCAATGCAGGGCGATCCCAATCCGGTCAAAATCCAGATCGAACGCTATTCCCTCGCCCCATCCGCTACTGGTTGCTTGCTCACCATCCACGATTACTCCTGCCCCACGCACGAATGGTTGGCCAAGCTGGGGAAAAAATTCCGTCCAACCCTCGAGATTCCGCTGCCGGTTTCCTACGCCATGGCCAGCGCTTTTGTGTAAGTTTCCGCACTTCGACACGCTCTCACCCTTGAATGCCAGCTTGTATAAATCAGAGCCACATCCATTTTATCCGAAGGTTTGGCAGCAACTCTGTTGCTTGTGTTCCTGTCCATGCCGCTTTAGGGCAGCGTCACAGCCTTTTCTTACGGCCTGTAAATCTGTAGGCTGCCGTTGACGAGGTCGACTTGGATGGTGGCGAAGTTGGCGGGGGCTGTGGTGTTGTATGCGTTTCGCTGGAGGACAACCGTAGCGAACCATTTGTCTGTAATGTAAAGAGGGCTTCCATCCAAACTCCCGCGAGGCCGGAAGGTGCATTGTTTATCCTAAATTCGGCAGTTAGGAATTGAATGTGGGCGTGGAAGTTGCTTTCGGTATGGTTGATGGACTCAAAATCCCTGCCTGAAATAGCTCACCTTGTGGGTGAGGTAAAAAAACGAAAGTTTTTCACACGACAAGGTAAGCACAGGCGCCTCGGCCTTGCCTGTTGAGACAGGCGGAGGGCGTTATCATGTGCAGTGGGATGACTCCGCGCCAGTAACTCCTCTTGGGCAATTGGTGTTCTTCGCGCAGTTTCTGTATGCGGGAGGCCGATGGGAGGATTTTTGCAAAGAGGCGCCATTTGGATTCACACGCGCTACGCCCATGTCAACGCGTTGAGATTTGATGCAGTCAATCCCGCGATGCTGGGCATGAAAAAAGTCGTATGCTGGATATCGACACCACAGTGAAAACGGTTTTCGGTCATCAGGAAGGGGCGGAGGTCGGCTACAACCCGCATAAACCCGGACGTCCCACTCATGCCTGCCACACTTACTGGATCGCGCGATTGCGTCTGTGTTTGGATGTGGAGGTGCGTCCGGGCAAACAAAGCTCCAGTTCCCATGGAATGCCGGCGCTGTGGGAGTTGATCGACTCCTTGCCGCTCGAATGCCGTCCGCATGGGATCCGAGGGGATTGCAACCACGGCAATGAAGCCAACATGGTGGAATGTGAAAAGCGTGGCATCCCCTATCTCTTCAAACTACGCCAAACAGCGAAGGTCAAAAATCTCATCTCTTTGTTGGAACAAAAAGGCGGATGGGTGGACTGCGCTTAGGGATTTGAAGGCATCGAGGGAGAAGTGCGCTTGAGCGGATGGAGTTGCAAACGCCGGGTGATTGTGGCCCGGCGGCTCGTCAAACAGGAGGCGACGGAGGATGATAAAAAGGCCCTGCCTCTCTTGACGCAAAATGGGGAATTGCCGCTGGAGGTCGTCTCCTACGAACACATCGTTCTTGTGAGCACTCTGCCGTATGAGGTTGCCTCTCTGGTTCCTCTTTATCGGGAACGCGGAGACGCGGAAAATCCTTTTGACGAACTCAAAAACCAGTGGGGTTGGGCTGGGTTTACAACGCAAGACATGGATCGCTGTCAGATCACAGCCCGACTCATTGCTCAGATTTACAATTGGTGGAGCCTCTACGCTAGTCGCCCCTGAAAAACATTTTAACCACTTTTCGCGGAATGTA
>CANKXQ010000168.1 GCA_947487745.1 Spartobacteria bacterium
GACATCATCAAGGCTCATGGTTTTCCTGCGATTCCGTTTCTTAAGAAAGTTGATCGCCATGTTCACGGCGATGGTATGCATCCAAGTGTAGAAAGAGGATTTGCCCTGGAAGCCTTTGATGGAGCGGTAGGCCTTGGAAAAAATATCCTGAAGCAGGTCGTTCGTGTCCTCATGGCTCGAAGTCATGTGGTAGACCAGTCCGTAGAGCCGGGGGCTGAATCTCACAACCAGCTCGTCAAACGCACGGGCATCCCCCGCTTGGGTGCGGCGGACGAGTTCGTCATCTGGTGGCTGGAGCGTTTCCATTTACAGGCAAGCCCGCACCTCTATCAAAAGCCCCCGCCGTTGCGGAGAAAAATCGTCCTTTGCGGAAGGGGTGCCTGATGGGGAGCGACCAACTGCGCCAGCCCTCCTGGCGCTCGAGTTTCAGCCAAATCCAGAGTCCATCGAACGCGGTGCGGAAGAGCTGCCCGAGGCGGAAATTGAATCCGCCAACAAGATCCCGTTGGCCCTCGTTGTGCTGGCCGAAGACTCCGCGCTCGCGTCGGTTCCTGCCCATCGCGGCGAGCCGACGGTTGTAGAAACGCATGAATCGAAAAAATGGGCCCGCTTCTTTTGGTGAGAAGGGGGGCTTCAGAATCGCCTGCGGACCGTCTCTGTAGAGAAACCGGACGATGTAGAGATAGTAGGTCACGATATCGAGGCGGAACGCGACGCGCATGAGGTCGATGTCGCCGAGGTAGTCGTATTTGTCCTGGTAGAGGGCTCCGAACATCCGCTGGTAGCTGATGCCGAAATCGCGGTTGTGTTTTTCCACAAGAGGCCCTGGGTTTTCACCGTCTTGGCATTTTGCGATGAGTTCGACGGCGGCTGATGCCGTGAAGGCGATCCAGTCCATACCGGGGCTGTAGAGGGGATCGATAAAGGCCGAGGCATCGCCAACGAGGACGAAGCCATCGCCCGCATGGCGCTCGGACCAATACGGCAGATTCCTGCGGAAGTGAACATCGCCCTCGACGAACTCCGCATCGCGCATCATCACGCGCGCCGCTGGATGTCTTGAGAGGAATCCGCGCAGTTTTTCGCCGACCGTGCCCTCCTGTTCACTCCAGTCCACCAACCGCTGGTCCACAACGGCGCCGATGCTGACATCGCCGTTTTTCAATTGAATCCACCAAGCCCACCATCCATCGCCCGCGAAGTGGTTTGTGGCCGTGCCTCGAATGCCAAAAAATCCCTTCTTGCTCGGGTCGTTGACCATTTCCGAATCGAGCCCATCCCAGTCGCCCGTATTCCGCCAGCGGCTCCAGGCAGCGAGTGTGGGGTGGGCTTCGTTGGTGTGGAGCCATCCGTTGGCGCGCGCCAGTTGGGCCTTCACGCCCGAGGCATCGACCACCCAGCGGGCTTTGAGGATTTTTGTTTCGGAGCCGGATTGCACACGCAATTCTTGTATTCCCCCGGCCTCAAGTTGCACATCGAGCACCTGTGCGGAGCGGAGCAACTCGACACCCGCGCCGATCGCACGGCGCAGAATCTCTTCGTCGAGTTCAGAGCGGTCGATCAGGAAGGCGGGAACGGTCGAGAGATATTTTCCCCCGAGCTCCGAGCAGTCGGAGGGCGCGCCTTCGGGGTTCTTGGAAAACCAGAACCGAAGACCATTTTTGGGAATCTGAGTTCGGACGAGATAGTTCGTCAGGCCGAGCATGCGTGTCAGAAAAAATCCGCTGACTTCTGTCGTGGCCTCGCCCACACGGCGCTTGAAGGTGGTGCTTTTCTCGACCACAAGGATGCGGAGAGCCGGGTTACGCCGCTTCAAAAGAAACGCGGTCGAGGCTCCAGACAAGGCGCCACCGATGACGATCACGTCGAATTGATCCCGCGTATCAGGGTCACTATCCATGGCGATCAAAAATACGCCTGCGTCTGGTATTTAGCCAAGCCCCATCGAGGAGGTGGACGATTTTCCGCAAACGAGCTAAATTCACCTCGATCTCAACAAACCATGCCGATCTACGAATTCCACTCACCCGATACGAACAAGATTTATTCGTTTTTCGCCCGCAGTCTTTCCTGCGCGAGCAAGGTTCCCAAATGTCCGGATGATCCGAATGCGCGGATGGAGCGTTTGGTTTCGAAGTTCGCCTTCACCGGCCGGGCGAAGGAAAAGTCGGAGACGCCAGCAGGGGATGACATGGATCCGCGCATGGAACGTGTGATGGCCGAGATGGAACGCGATATGGCGGGCATGGATGAGAACAATCCCGACCCCCGAGCACTTGGCCGGATGATGCGCAAGATGACCGAGGCGACGGGACAAAAAATGCCTGGCGAGATGGAGCAAATGATCCGCCGCCTCGAGTCCGGCGAGGATCCCGAGAAGCTCGAGGAGGAATTTGGTGATGCTTTTGAGGGAATGGATTTTCCCGGAATGGAAGGTGGCGAAGGCGAGGAGGCGTCTGGTGGCGTTGCTAAAGCGCGCATCCGCCCGGCGGAGCGTGATCCCGCACTCTACGAGTTTTCCGACTACGCCTGAGGCGGCTCGCAGACGGCTGAGGCGGCGAGTTTGGCTGCCTCGATGGCGTCGTTTGGAGTGAAGGGCTTTTCCGGCAGAGGGGCTGCCGTGAGGTTTTGACTGCGGATTTCGCCGCCTTGCCAGATCCAGGCTTTTTCAGAAAACGGACCAACGCGGCGAGGATCGCTCCAAGTGTGGATCGAAAGCAGGGGAGTTCCGAGCGCGGCCGCAAGGTGCATGGGGCCGCTATCCACGCTCACAACGAAGTTTGCCCGTCGGAGGATGTCGGTGAGTTCCGCGAGCGTTGTGCGGTTGAGGATATTCAGAAAACCGGCAGTGTTTTCGCGGGAGTAGTCGCCCGCGCCGACCAGCACGCAGAGAGCATCCGAGTGTGTGCGGAAGGTGGCAAGAAAGGCATCGAGGCACTCGTTGTCGAGCGACTTCCCGGCTCCCCGTGAGAAGGGGTGAATAACCACGAAAGGCTGGTTTTCAGGGACGGCTCCGCAGGTTTTGCCGGTAGGCAGAATCCACTCGGGCTTTTCCGGAAGCGGAACTCCCATGGCAGGGAGGGCGCGCAGGTAGCGTTGAACGGAGTGTTCCTCTTTCAAAACCGAAACCCGGTCCGTGTAGAAAAATCCTGCCCCCTCGCGTGCGTCCGAGAGTCCCCAGACGCGGCGGGCTTTGCTGAAGTGCGCCATGAGGCCGCTTCGCAGGAGGCATTGCAAGTCGAGTGCGGCATCCGCTCTCAGATCGCGGAGGCGACGGCACCAAGCGAGGAAGCGGATCATGCCGAGAGGCCCGCGAAAATCAGACCTTGGAAACGGATGAGTTGCGGCGAGTGCGGGATGTCCTTTTAGGAGGGGTTCCCATCGCGGGTCGATGATCCAAGTGATGCGTGTTTCCGGCCAGGCGCGGTGGATGGCCGAGGCTACGGGCAGGGCGTGGATGACATCGCCCATCGAGCCGGGTTTGATGAAGAGAAGATTCTCCGGCCTCTGATGGGAAATTTTGCTCACGGGATGGCCAGAGGAAAAATCAGCGGCCTTTCTCAAGGCGGGTGGCGAGTTTCTCTGGCAAGCCTGCGGTGAGGATGGACGCCTGGGCGCCGCGAAGGTCGTATTCGATGCGGCGCAATTCGACTTCCTGACGCTCGGTGTCGTAGACGCAATAGGCTGCCCGCCAGTCTGCATCCCTCGGTTGGCCGACGCTGCCGACATTGATGAGATATTTTTGGCTGCGATCGATCGGGAGGATATCGAGCGGTATGGTGCGGAAATCGCCTTCCTTCATGTAGGCGACCGGCACATGCGTGTGCCCGATGAAGCAAATGCCGGTTCGCTGGTAGCTGAAATTCGCTGCCGCATCGAGTTCAGTGTTCACGTAGCCCC
>CANKXQ010000169.1 GCA_947487745.1 Spartobacteria bacterium
TCCAGTGGCGGTGTGGGGCATTCAGCAGGCGAAGTGTGCCGGTGACATTGGTTTGGATGAATGGCTCGGGGGAGTCGATCGAGCGGTCCACATGCGACTCGGCTGCGAAATTCACGATGGCGTCGATGTCATGCTCCTGCAGCAAACGGGCCACAAGCGATTCATCGCCGATGTCGCCTTTTTGAAAAACATAGCGAGGGTCGGAGGCTAGGTCGGCGAGATTGGCCGGGTTGCCTGCGTAGGTGAGGAGGTCGAGATTGACCAGCTTGCGGAGCGGTGAGGCACTCTCGGTGAGGCGCTGACGGATGAAATTGCTGCCGATGAATCCGCAGCCCCCGGTGACAAGGATGTTCATGGATCGAAGCGTTTTTTTTATTCCGTTTCCTCGCCCTCGGTGAGGACTTCGTCGAGGCAGGCTTCGAACTCGTCGAGGCCGGTGCTTGGAATAATAACGGAGTTCCTGCGCCCGTGGGCTTCCTCGGTGATCTTGAGGAAGCGACCGCGGTCATTCTCGCGAAGCTCGATGATGATGTGCTTGCGTTCGACTTGGAGTTCGCGCAGGGCGATGGATTGTTCCATAAGGAAAGACTTGCAGGCTATCGGACGGGGGATGGGGGCATCAACCGAAAATCCATGCGGCTCGAATTAATGTTTCGCTCCTAGCAAATAGTCGGGGTTGAGTTTCTTGAGGGCTGGAAGGGTGAAGAGGCCGTCTTTGCGGATGAGTTTGCCGTCGAACCACACCTCGCCACCGCCGTAGTCGGGGCGTTGGATGCAGACCATGTCCCAGTGGATGCGGCTGGTGTTGCCGTTTCCCGCCGTTTTGTAGGCTTGGCCGGGCGTGAAGTGGAAGGAGCCGGAAATTTTTTCGTCGAAGAGGATGTCGCGCATCGGGTGGAGGATGTGCGGATTGAATCCGAGCGCGAACTCGCCGATGTAGCGGGCGCCGGCGTCGCTATCGAGGATGCGATTGAGGGCGGCGGTGTTGTTAGCCGTGGCGTTTTCCACTCGGCCTTCGGAGAACTCCAAGCGCACATTGTCGAAGGCGTGGCCCTGATAAATGCTGGGAACATTGAAGCTCACATGGCCCTCGACGCTCTTCTTCACAGGGCAGGAAAATACCTCGCCGTCGGGGATATTGCGATCGCCGCCGCAGGTGATGGAGCCGATGTTTTTGATCGAGAAGCGGAGGTCGGTGCCGGGGCCCTTGAGGTGAACCTTGTCGGTGCGGTCCATGAGCTCCTTGAGCGCCGCCATGCCGGGAGCCATGCGGCCGTAGTCGAGCGTGCAGACCTTGAAGTAAAAATCTTCGAAGGCGTGCGTGCTCATCTGGGCCTGCTGGGCCATGGCGGCTGTCGGCCAGCGGAGGACGACCCACTTTGTCTTGTTGATGCGCCAGTCCATAACAGGGCGCATGGCACCGGAAATGAGACGCATTTTTTCATCCGGCACATCGGACATTTCGGTGATGTTGTGGCTTCCGCGCACGGCGATGTAGGCCTGCATTTTTTTCATGCGGGCGAGTTCGACCGAGCGGGTCACTTCGAGTTGCTCCGCTTCAGCACCGATGGCCATTTCGCGACTGATGCGCGCGTGGTGGTTTTGCACGAACGGCACGGATCCACAGGCGCGGGTGGCGCGGATGAGTGCGATGGCGATCTCCTCCGGCGCGTCGAAAATGTCGATGAGCACATTTTCGCCGGGTTTGAGTTTGGTGGAATGCCGCGTCAAGACATCGGCCAGTTGGTCACAGCGTGGATCGTGCATAGGAAAAAATCAGCGTGGGAATCGCGAGGATAGCTCGCCCAGGCGTTGCGCGGCGTAGGCCGAGAGGGCCGGGCGGAGGAGGGGGAAGAGAAACTTCGCCAATTGGAAAAGAATGCTCAAAAAGCCCTGCCGTTCAGTGCGGGCCGATTCGGATTTTTCGGACTTCGCCCCCTTTTTGGCGGGAATGGTTTTTGGAGCCTTCCGCGTCTTCGGGCCGGCAAGGATATAGCCAAGCGCGGCAGCACTGCCCAGCCAAGCGAGTGGACGGGTTGTCACGGATCGCCGGATTTTTGAGACGAGGTTGAGCTCCTCGGCGATGGATGCTGTGTCACGCGCGATCGCAACACGGCTGCGCCGGAGTTCCTCAAGAATTTCCTGTTTGCCGGTCATGGTGCGGAGCTTTTGCGGAGGGATTCCAAATCGCGGGCCACCTCGCGGCGGGTTTCCTCAAAGATCGGTGTGCGGCTGTGAACCTTCACATGGCGGGCGCAAATGTAGGCCAGCAGGGCGTGCAGCGCGGTGAATCCTCCCAGGATCCAAAGCCAGGAAATGCCCAACACAAAGGCGGCAAAGAATGCCACGGCGAAGATGAGGAGGATGTAACCGAAGGCGGCAAAAAACAGAGCTGCCAACAACATCACAAGCAGGCGAACGCCCAAGGCGGCCGCCTCCCGGGATTCCTCGCCCGCAAGGGCTCCCATGGCCTGTGTATAGCGGCCAAAAGAACCTACGAGGCTCAGAAGCTCCGCCATTAATCCTCGCGGAGCCCCAACCGTGCCTTTGGTGTCCAAAATGTCTTACCGGCGAAGGAGCACTCCGAGCACGAAGCCCACGCCAGCAGCGATGGCTACGGCTTGGAGCGGATTCTCGCGGATGTAGTTCTCCGCCTCGGTCTGGTAGTCGTGGGCGCGGTCATAGGCGTCCGAGTAGAGCGAGTTGGCGCGGTCGCGGACATTGCCGTAGGTCGCGCTGGCGGCTTCGCCGAGATTCTTGGCCGCTGCGCCGAGATGTTCGCGGCCGGTTTCGTAGGCGGCTTTCGCCTCTTTTTTCGCAGTGTCACCCACATTGCGGCCGGCTTCGGTGGCTGCATCGATGGCTTTTTTTGCGTGTTCGCTGCTGCTTTCGAGTTTTTTGCTCACGATGTTGTTTTCAAGTGTTTCTGACATGGTAGTGGACTCCTTCAGCTTCATCCTGCCATGGAATTGCCCCTTGGCAAGTGCCTATCCGGCGTTGATCATGCGGGGTCTATGACCCAAGTGACAGCCTTCGCTCCCGGCCGCGTTGAGATTCTCGGAAACCATACGGATTACAACGGCGGCGTCGTTCTTTCAGCCGCCCTCCAGCTTGGTATCACGGCCACAGGTCGCCGCCTTGAGAATGGCGAGATCCGGCTCTCCAGTTCGGGTGTTTGCCACAAGGGAAAAATCCACCGTGCGGCAGGCCTCAAGAAAACCGGTGAGTGGATCGACTATCCGCTCGGAGTCGCCGAAATGCTGGCCCATGCGGGCGCCGAAGCCGGTGGATTCGAGGCATCCTATGAATCCACCCTGCCCGTCGGTGCGGGGCTCTCGAGCTCCGCCGCCTTGGAAGTGGCGACGGCGGTGCTCCTCACGCGCCTCTATCCGTTTCAAATGTCCCGTCTGGATCTCGCGAAGCTCTGCCGCCGCGCGGAGAATGAATTCGTCGGCGTGAATTGCGGCCTCCTCGATCAGGCCTCCTCTGTTTTTGGAAAAAAAGACCACCTCGTGTATCTCGACTGCCGCATCGAATCGGTGGATTCCGTGCCCTTCCCATCGCACCTCGGACTGCTCATCATCAACTCCGGCGTGAAACACGCGCTCACTGGCGGCGAATACAACGAGCGGCGCGAGCAGTGCTTTGAAGCCGCCCGATGCATGGGCGTGCCCGCCTTGCGTGACGCCACCAGTTCACAACTCGAGGCCTCTGAAATGCCCGGATTGGCCAAACGCCGCGCCCGTCATGTGGTGGGGGAAAATGAACGCGTTCTTCTTGCAATCGAAGCCCTGCGGTCAGGGCGCGCCGAGGCGCTAGGGCCCCTCATGACGGCTTCGCACCGCAGTTCGATTGAGAATTTTGAAAACAGCACACTGG
>CANKXQ010000170.1 GCA_947487745.1 Spartobacteria bacterium
TGGTCTCTGGGTGCCCAGCTTCTTCATCCTGTCGAACCGCCTTTCCCGTAAGGCCGACGAGTTGGTGGAAGTGGCTCTGGAAGACGAGTAGGATCTCCGCGACATTTCAAAGGAAAGCGAACCGGCCACCCCCGGTTCGCTTTTTTTTGGAAAAAAAAATCTCACCCCACTTGAATTCAATTGAAGCGGATGTATTTTTCGCCCGCATGAAAAAGACATGGCTTACCCTGTTGCTCTGTCTCCCGGCGGTCGCTGCACCGGCTGCAGAGCCTGTTGCTCCACAAATTGCTCCCGTGCCATCCGCACTGCGGCAGTTGAGCGATTCCTTTGCGGCGGTTTTTGAAAAGGCAGCACCCTCGGTGGTTGTCATCGAAGCAAGGCAGGCCGGCGAGAGCCCGGTGTCAGGCCTGCCAAGCGGATTGGAGTTCTTTTTCAGAGGCCCGAATGGCGCACCCTACCGCGTGGTTCCCGAGAGAAATACCATGCTAGACACCCCGCCAAATATCGGCTCGGGTTTTATCTTCACCAAGGACGGCCATATCATCACAAACAACCATGTCGTCGCCGACGCCAGCGAGATCAAGGTGAAGCTCCGCGATGGACGCCGATTCGACGCCGAGGTCATCGGTTCCGACGATCGCAGCGATGTGGCCGTTATCAAAATCAACGCCCCAGATCTGAGCGTGGCCGCCCTCGGCGACAGTGATGCCGTGCGGGTGGGGGAGCTTGCCTTTGCCATAGGAACCCCCATGGAGCTGCCCTACACTTTCACCTCTGGCATCATCAGCGCCAAGGGCCGCACACTTGGCCTCGGTGGATACTATGACGAGTTCATCCAGACCGATACCTCGATCAATCCCGGCAACAGCGGCGGGCCGCTCTGCGACATCGATGGCCGCGTTGTGGGCATCAATACTCTCATCAGCGGGATCAATCGCGGCGTGGGCTTTGCCATTCCCATCAACACCGCAAAAAATATCGCCGACCAGCTCATGACAAAAGGCCATGTGAGCCGGCCATGGCTGGGTATTTCCATCGCCAGCCTGGAAGAGGACAGCCAGCTTCGCCAACTCTTTCCCGGCATCAATCAAGGCGTCGTCCTGCGCGGCATCGAACCCGGAGCACCCGCCCAGCGCAGCGATCTCGTGCCAGGGGATGTCATCACCAAAGTCGATGGCAAGCCTGTGAGCGTCTCCTCCGACCTGCAACGCGAAATCCTCGGTAAAAAAATCGGCCAGAATGTGGAACTCGAGATTTGGCGCAAAGGCCGCACGCTGCGTGTCACTGTGCAAACCGGCGAGCAGCCCGACAAATTCGTTCGCGCCTCGATGCGCTCCAGAAGCGGCTCTGCGCATCCCTCGCCGGTTCCCAAGCTCAACCAAAGCGAGTCAATCGCAGGTCCCGGCTTGGCTGTGAGCGACGCCACGCCGCAGCTTCTTCAGGAGATGAACATCCAGCGCAAAGAGCCCGGCGGCGTTCTGGTGACCGAGGTCGCCCCCATGAGCCCGGCCGCCGCAGCGGGATTGCAGCGCGGCGACATCATTACCGAAGCTGGCGGCAAGCCAGTTCGCGGCAAGAAAGACTTTGAGGCGATCATGCAGGGAATGGACAACGAGCGCGGCATCCTGCTCCTTCTCGAGCGTTCGGGGCAGAAGACCTTTGCCATCCTCAAACCCTGAAATAAAGTGCCGCGCTGTCGAAACCATCGGGAGGCTCATCCTCCGGCATGACCCAAATCTCAGCCGCGAAGCGGCGTCCGCCTACGAGTCGATGCCCCGGCAGTCGGCATGCGATGAAATCTTACGAAGTTTTTCTAAAATAAATCTTCCCAACTCGGGCATTCCAGTTATGCAATTTTGGCGTGTCGCTGATCAGGTCATACACCTCGGTTCTTTCCACCAAATTCACCCTGCTGGCGGCAGTCACTCTTTCGCTTTTTGGAGGAGGCGCAAATGCCTTCGCCGCTCCTTCTCAAGCCGCGCCGTTTCTTGAGATTCATCGAATCGCCGACATCCTCGAGTCACCGCACTTCGCGCCTTTCCTCTGCCTTGGCATTTTTCTTGCCGTAGTCGGCGTGCAGGCAAAAGGCCGCGGTGCCGCACTTGTCGCGAATATTCCAGAAAATCGCCACCGCTCCTCAACGACTCCCAAAACACCATCCACTTAAAACTTAATACTTAAACCTTAATACTCCAAAATCCTATGTCCCAACTCGGTATGATCGGCCTCGGCCGCATGGGGGCCAACATGGTCCTCCGTCTCCTTCGCAACGGCCACAAAGCCACTGTCTTCGACCGCTCCCAAACCGCCATTGACTCCCTCGTCAAGGAAGGCGCCACCGGCGCGACATCCCTCGCGGATTTCGTTTCCAAGCTTGAAGCCCCTCGCGCCATTTGGCTTATGGTGCCAGCGGCGGCGGTGGACTCCACCATTGAGGAACTCCTTCCGCTTCTGGAAAAGGGCGACACCATCATCGACGGCGGCAATTCCTACTACATCGACGATATCCGCCGCGCCAAGCACATTGCGCCCAAAGGAATCCATTATGTGGATGTCGGAACCAGCGGCGGCGTTTGGGGGCTCGAGCGCGGTTATTGCATGATGATCGGCGGCGAGAAGGAAATCGTGCAACGCCTCGACCCAATCTTCCGCACCCTAGCTCCTGGCATCGGCGACATTCCCCGCACCGTGGGGCGCCCTGAAAACCAAGGCACCGCCGAACTCGGCTACCTCCACTGCGGAGCCAACGGCGCCGGTCATTTCGTCAAAATGGTCCACAACGGCATCGAATACGGTATCATGGCCGCCTACGCCGAAGGCATGAATGTCCTTAAAAATGCCAATATCGGCACCAAAACCCAAACGGTTGATGCCGAAGCCACCCCGCTCCGCGACCCCGAGCAATACCAATACGCCTTCAACCTCACCGACATCTCCGAAGTCTGGCGCCGTGGCAGCGTCGTAGCCAGCTGGCTCCTCGACCTCACCGCCAACTCCCTCGTCAAGGATCCCACCCTCACCAACTTCGCCGGCCGCGTCAGCGACTCCGGCGAGGGGCGCTGGACCATCAAAGCCGCCATCGACGAAGGCGTCCCTGTCCCAGTCCTCACCACCGCCCTCTACGAGCGCTTCAGCTCCCGTGGCGATTCAGAATTCCAAGACAAACTCCTCTCCGCCATGAGATTCCAATTCGGCGGCCACCTCGAAAAGAAGGATTGACCACAGAGGACACAGAGAGCACAGAGGAGGGGATGAAGGAGAAATTCTAATGTGTAAAAACACATGTTTAATACCTAATCTATAGAATAAAAAAACATATTTTTAACCACGGAGGACACGGAGAGCACGGAGGAGGATTTGATCCAAACAGCCATTCATCCTCTTCCAGTTTTCGCCCCCATAAAGTGCCATTTAAAACTTAATTTTTTTACCTCCCCTTCCCACCTCCGTGCTCTCCGTGTCCTCCGTGGTTAATTCCCAATAAACCGCTTCCGCTTCCCAACGACTCCCAAACCACAACCAACTTAAAACTTAATCCTTAAAACTTAAAACTTAAAACTCCTATGCTCACCTCACACCCCGCCTGGGAAACCCTCTCCATCCAATCCGAATCCCTTCCTCATCTCCGCGAGCTTTTCGCTTCCGATCCGGCCCGCGCCGAGAAGTTCCAACTCGAAGCCGCTGGGCTTTTCTTGGATTATTCTAAGAACCTGATCACCAGCGAGACAGTCGCTTGCCTCATCGATCTCGCGAACGCCGCCGGGTTGCGCGGCAAGATTGACGCCATGTTCCGTGGTGACAAGATCAACATCACCGAGAACCGCGCCGTCCTCCACACCGCCCTCCGCGCTCCACGCACGGCGTCGATCAAAGTCGATG
>CANKXQ010000171.1 GCA_947487745.1 Spartobacteria bacterium
GGGCTCCGCCGTCCGGGCGTTCATCGCACAACGCCTCGTGCGCCGTCTTTGCAAACACTGCTCCCAACCGGCCGAGTATAAGACCGAAGACCTTACCGCCATTGGCTTCCCGCTGGAGTGGGCAAAAAAAATCCGGCGGCCAGTCGGCTGTCCTCACTGCCGGAATACCGGTTTCTCAGGCCGCACAGCCATTTTTGAAATCTGTCAGATGACCTCCCGCATGCAGGAACTCATCCAACGCCGAGCTCCCGCAAACGAACTGCGCGAGCTCGCCATCCGCGAGGGCATGGTCCCTCTCCGCAAGGCAGGATGGGAGACCGTCTCGCACGGCATCACCTCGGTGGAGGAAGTCGTGCGTGTGACATCCAGCGAACTTCAGGTATTGGACGAGTAGCGGGACGATGGCCGACTTCTCCTACAAAGCGAGCAATGCCTCGGGAACCGTGACAACGGGAACAATCGCCGCCAATTCGCGAAGCGACGCCTACCGCCTTCTCCGCAATCAAGGCCTGCAGCCTATGAGTGTCTCGGAGAGCGGAGGGGCTTCTACCACCAGCAAGAAAGAATCCGCCGCCGCAGGCAACGAACCCCTGCCCCGACTGAACACCACCCAGTTGCTTTATTTCACCGAGGAACTCGCCGAACTCCTCGAGGCCGGCCTGAAACTTGAAGGCGCTTTAAAAGTTATCGAACAGCGGCAGGAAAAATCCGGCGTCCAACCGATCGCCGCCCGCCTCCGCCAGCGCGTGCGCGACGGCTTCAGCTTTTCAGCCGCCCTTCAGGACTGCGGAAAAACTTTTGATCCTCTCTACTGCAACTTGGTGGCCGCAGGCGAAGTCTCCGGCGCGCTTCCTCAAATTCTGAAGCGCCAATGCGCCTACCTCACGCTCATCGGCGACCTGCGCCGCCGCGTGGTTTCCTCGCTCCTCTATCCGGCCATTGTTTTTGCATCAGCGATTGTCCTGATGTTTGTCTTCCTGACATTCCTCGTCCCCCAGTTGTCCGTCCTTCTTGGAAAAACAGGGCAAAAACTTCCAATCATCACCCGAATCTTGATTTCCGTGAGCGAATTTTGCGGGCAGTGGTGGTGGGCGATCTTTGCCTTCGTCGGCATCCTCATCCTCTCTGCGCGCGCCGCTGTGCGCACCCCCGCCGGGCGGGATTGGTGGCACCGCTCGATGCTCGATTTTCCAGTGGTTGGCCCTGTTCTCCGCGCCAAGTTCTATGCGGAGATGTTGCAAACCCTTTCGACCCTCGTCTCAAATGGTGTCGCGCTTCTTCAAGGTCTCAACCTCATGACCGCAGCAACGATGAATGTTTTTCTGAAAGACCTTCTCACAAAAACCGCTGCCATGGTCGGCGAAGGCACCAGCCTCGCGGCGGCTCTGCGACGCGTGGGATTTTTCCCGCCCGTGATGATGGATATTCTAACTGTCGGCGAGCAGACGGGAGATATCGCCACCGCCCTCGAGCGTGCCGCCAAGCGGTTCGACCGAGACCTCACCACGCGCATTTCGCATCTCACGACACTCGTCCAACCGGCGATTATTCTTCTCGTGGCATTGTTCGTAGGCATCGTCGCCTACTCGATGATCGCCGGCATCCTGACCAGCGTCAGTTCCCTCAAATCCCGGTAAAGTCCGGCACGGGGGTTTTCCCGATTGAACTCCCCGCCCGCAACCGATAGGTAAGAGGGCGAAATGCCAACCGATACTTTGCGCTCCAATCCGCTCCGCGAGGGCCTCGCCCAACGCTCTATTCCCGATCCTTGCACCCTCGTTATTTTTGGTGCCACTGGCGACCTCACGCACCGCAAACTCGTTCCCGCGCTCTACAATCTCGCCGCCGATGGGGCCCTGCCGCCTGCCATCAATGTTGTGGGATTCGCCCGCAGGGACAAGTCGGATGAGGTTTTCCGCACTGAACTTGAAGAAGCGGCACGCAAATTCTCGCGCCAAGGCATCAATGACGACCTCTGGAAAAATTTCGCATCAAACATCTGCTATCACCGCAGTGAATTCGACAAACTCGAAGGCTACGAGGCCCTGGCACGCCGTCTGGATGAGATGGATGCCACCCGTGGCACCGGTGGAAACCGCCTCTTCTACCTAGCCGCAGGCCCTGACCAATTTGAGGTCATCCTGGAAAATCTCCGCAAGAGTGGCCTCAACAAATCCCGCGCAGGATCTTGGAGCCGTGTCATTGTTGAAAAACCCTTCGGCACCGACCTGCCGAGCGCGAAGCGCCTGAATGATCTCGTTGAAAATGCTTTCGATGAATCCGAGACCTTCCGCATCGACCATTACCTCGGCAAGGAGACCGCGCAGAACATCATCGTCCTCCGCTTCGCAAACGCCCTCTTCGAAGCGATGTGGAACTCCCGCTACATCGACCATGTCCAAATCACAGCCAGCGAACCGCTCGGCGTGGAAGGCCGGGCCGGCTACTACGAAAAATCCGGCGCCCTCCGCGACATGGTGCAAAACCACCTTCTCCAACTCCTCTGCCTCACTGCCATGGAACCGCCCGCCGGCCTTGATGCCGACTCGATCCGTGACGAGAAGGTCAAGGTCCTGCGCTCCCTGCGCCCACTCACGGGAGGCGATGTTTTCAAACATGTCGTCCGCGCCCAATACGGCGCCGGCTCGATCAACGGCAAGCGCGTTGCCGCCTACCGCGACGAACTCAATGTGAATCCCGAGTCCGTCACCGAGACCTATGTCGCCATGGAACTCAATGTGGACAACTGGCGCTGGGCGGGCGTCCCGTTTTTCATCCGCGTCGGAAAACGCCTGCCGAAAGCCGGCACCGAAATCGCCGTTCATTTCAAAAGCGTGCCGCCGGTTCTCTTCCGCGCCACGGGAGAGTCGATCGATGACAATGTGCTCGTGATCCGCATTCAACCTGACGAGGGCATTTCCCTTCGCATGAGCGCCAAGATGCCGGGCTCCAGCCTGCGTATCGAGCCGGTCAAAATGGATTTCCACTACGGCACCAGCTTTGGAAAAGCCACTCCCGAGGCCTACGAGCGCCTTCTGCTCGACGCCATGAGCGGCGATGCCACACTCTTCGCGCGTCGCGACGAGGTGGAGCAGGCTTGGAAATTTGTTGATGCCATCCACGAGGCTTGGACGGCACGCTCGGATGATCTGGCCCTTTACTCCTCTGGTTCATGGGGTCCCGGAGAGGCGGACGAACTCATCAAACGCCACGAGGCCACATGGAGACGCCTGTGAGCAGCGAGGCATCCATAGAACCCGGCCTCGCTGTCGAGATCGGCAGAATCGACAAGGAACTCGGTAAACTCTGGGAGTCGAGTGGCGACACCAAGACCCGAGCCTCGTTGATCAACCTCGTTGTTTACACGGAAAACGAATCCACCCTTGCCGCAGACAACGAAGTCTTGGCTGCTGTGGCCGGACGCCACCCATGCCGCGCGATCCTTATCCTTGGCAATCCCTCGGCTCCAACCGCCCAAGCGAAAGCCTGGATCACCGCGCATTGCCACCTTCTCGGCAAGGACACACGCCAGATTTGCTCCGAGCAGATCACCTTTCGCTTGGATGGCGACGCGGCCAATGCCCTTCCGAACATCGTTTTCTCGCATCTGGATTCCGACCTTCCGCTCTGCCTCTGGTGGAAAGCCGACTTCCCTGAGCCACTCGACGAGAAACTCTGGTCTTGGGTGGACCGCCTTATCTTTGACAGCAGCTCCTGGCACAAACCCCACCACCAGTTTTCCATTATCCGCCATATTTCCTCATCGGGAAAAAGTGCAGCCGTGCTTTGCGATCTGAATTGGACGCGCCTCCACGCATGGCGCTTTGCACTCGCAAGCCAGTTTGACAACACCTCCGCCTTTCCGCATCTGAGCCAAG
>CANKXQ010000172.1 GCA_947487745.1 Spartobacteria bacterium
GGACATGATCGGGAAGTTGTTAGACAAAGTGGCGCTCCTCGCAACCAGCAGGCCGACTTTTCATTTCAAGGGCGAGGAAAGTGTAAGAGACAAGGCCGCTTGGCAAGCCAGTTCTTCGAAAAAAAAGGCAACTCCGCGCCTCAGAGGCCCAACTACCGCGCATTTCAAAGAGCGCACAACCGATTCCTGAATTTCTCGGAAGAACCAATGGCCTCCTTTGAAATTGCTAGGTTTTGCGCATTTTATCCTATTTTTCCGTTGATAATCCGATCAAAGCAGAAAAAATACGTCCTTTTTAGGAATTCTCGACTTTTCTATTTTGATGGGTGTTTTTGAAAAAAAAGCCCATCAATCACGTAGCACGCTCTTCGCCGAGGTAGGCTGAGCGGACGGCGGGGTTGGTGCGAAGGCTCTCGGTGGTGTCGTTGAGAATGATGCGGCCGGTTTCCAAGACGTAGCCGTGGCTGGCGATTCGCAATGCGAGGTTGGCATTTTGTTCCACGAGCAGGATGGTGAGGCCGAGTTCGCGGTTGATCTCCACGATGCGGGAAAAAATCGTTTGGACGAGGATCGGCGCGATGCCGAGCGAGGGCTCGTCAAGAAGGAGGCATTTCGGCTTCGACATGAGGGCGCGGGCGATGGCGAGCATCTGCTGCTCCCCGCCGCTGAGCGTTCCAGCGGCTTGTTGGAGGCGTTCCTTCAATCTGGGGAACAGAGTAAAAATGCGCTCCAGATCTGAGGAAATGGCAATGCGGTCGCGGCGCAGATGCGCCCCCATATGCAAATTCTCGAGCACGGTGAGATTGGAAAAAACCATGCGTCCCTCGGGTGAGTGGGCCAATCCAAGGGCGACGATCTCGTGGGCGGGCTTGTTTGTGATGTCCCGTCCCTCAAAAATAATCGAGCCGCTTGCGACCTTGGCGATGCCGGAAATCGCGCGCAGGGTGCTGGATTTTCCGGCTCCATTGCCGCCGATGAGTGTCACGATACTCCCGGCGGGAACAACAAGCGAGATGCCATGAAGCGCGGCGATGCCCCCGTAGCTGACATGGAGATTCCGAATCTCAAGCATGGTGAGCCTCCTGCCCCAGATAGGCTTCGATGACCTTGGGATCGCGTTGAATAGACTGCGGTGTGCCTTCAGCAATTTTCTGGCCGTGGTCGAGAACAACGATTCGTTGGCAGACCCCCATGACGACGCGCATATCGTGTTCCACTAAAAGCACAGCGATGCGGAATTTTTCCTGAACAAAGTGGATCAACTCCATGAGGCGGACCTTTTCCGTGGGGTTCATGCCAGCGGCGGGCTCGTCCAAGAGGAGCAATTCCGGGCCCGTGGCCAGAGCCCGCACGATTTCCAAGCGCCGCTGGTCGCCGTAGGGCAGATCGGTAGCCTGCCTGTCGGCATCATCTTTGAGTCCAAAAATATCCAAAAGCGCGAGAACCTCACCGCGAATGCGTTCCTCCTCGGCACGAAATGCGGGCCCTCGCGTGAGCGAGTGGATGATGCCATGGCGAAGCCGTCCATTCATCGCCGTGCGGACATTGTCAAAAACACTGAGCGAGCCGAAGAGGCGGATGTTTTGGAATGTGCGGGCAATGCCGAGCGCGGTGATTCGGTTGGCCTTCTTGCCGTGGAGCGAGACCCCATTGAAATGGATCGCCCCGCGCGTGGGTTTGTAAACGCCAGTAATGATGTTGAAGACCGTCGTCTTCCCTGCCCCGTTTGGGCCGATGAGGCCGACCATTTCCTTCGGGCCAATATGAAAGTCCAGATCGCCGACGGCGCGCAGGCCGCCGAATTCCATGGTGACCCGCTCCAGCTTCAGCAGGTCGCTCATGGCTGGGGGGTCTTTCTTTTTTGGCGCTGAAAATTGCCCAGCAGACCCTGTGGGCGGACGATCATCAAAACGATTAGCAAAAGCGCAAAAACGATCATCCGGTATTGCTCGAAATCGCGCAGGAGCTCATTCATCAAGGTCAGCAAAACGGCAGCAGCGGCGACTCCCGGAGTGCTCCCCATGCCGCCGAGAATAACCATCACGACGACATCCACCGACTTCAGAAAATTAAAGCCTTCGGGCGCGATGTAGCTGATGAAGTGGGCATAGAGGCCCCCGGCCAGACCGGCGAAGAAGGCCCCGATGACGAAAGCCGCGACCTTGTATTTTGTGGTGTTGATCCCCATGGCCTCGGCGGCGATTTCGTCGTCGCGCACGGAGATGAACCCGCGCCCATAGGTCGAGTTGACCAGACTCGCCACAACATAGATGGCCACTGTGGCGATACCGAAGGTCCAGAGCAGATTCGTGTAGGGTGGAATGCCCTCGAGGCCGCGTGCACCACCGAGTGCATTCGTGTTTTGAATGACAACGCGGATGATTTCTCCAAACCCAAGGGTGACGATGGCGAGGTAGTCGCCACGAAGCCGAAGGGATGGCACGCCAACGAGGAAGCCGCAGAAGGAGGCAAAGAGACCGCCTGCGAGCAGGGCTGCAAAAAAGGCGGCTTGGGCCTGCCAAGCGGGTGCTGACGCCAGAACAGGTGCAAGCGTGAGCGTGATGATACTCGATGTGTAGGCGCCTGCGGCCATGAAACCGGCGTGCCCCAGCGAGAACTGGCCTGTGTGGCCATTCACCAGATTGAGACTCACTGCGAGGATGATGTTGATACCGGCCAGAACAAGGATGTTCACCGCGTAATCGTCCAACTGCGGCGCGATGGCATAGAGCGCCACGCTGGAAGCCAAACCGGCAGCGAGGGCAAGATATGCGATGTGCTTTTTCACGGCATCAGACTTTCTCGCGCTCGGATTTCCCAAGGAGTCCGGCTGGCTTGAACATGAGGATCAAAATCAAAATCACAAAGGCCACGGCATCCCGGAAGCCGGGCGGGATGCCAATGTTTTTGCTGTATCCCACAACAAGGGTTTCCAACAGGCCGATCAGAAAGCCTCCCAGAGCGGCTCCAGCGATGTTGCCGACGCCGCCGAGCACTGCGGCGACGAAGGCTTTGATGCCCGGCAATATCCCCATGAACGGGTCTATGGCCTGGTAAAGCATGGCGAAGAAAATCCCGGCTGCGGCTGCCAAGGCGGATCCCAGGCCGAAGGTGAACGAGATGACGGCATCCGTGTTCACGCCCATGAGCGAGGCGGCGGTCGGGTTGTTGGACAGCGCACGCATCGCAAGGCCCATGCGGGTTTTTTGAACAATGAAACGGAGAGAAATCAAAAGCAGGAGCGTTACCACAAGCACGACGATCTGCTCCGTGGTGATGGAGACTGCTCCAGGCAGGGCGTGGGTGTCATTTTTGATCAGCTGGGGGAAGCCTTTTGGAGCGGCGCCGAAGAGGAGTTGTGCGCCGTAGGAGAGCAGGAGCGACACGCCGATGGCAGTGATTAGCACCGTGAGGCGCGAGCGTTGGCGTAGCGGCTTGTAGGCGAGTTTCTCGATGAGGATTCCAAGGACCGCGCAGAGGCACATCGAGAGCAGGAGAACAAGCAACGCGGAGAGAAACTCCGGCATCCATTGAAAAAATGGCTTCAGCCACCGGTGCACATAGAGACCGGCGAAGGCACCGATCATGAAGACATCGCCGTGTGCAAAGTTGATGAAACGCAGCACGCCGTAAACCATCGTGTATCCGAGCGCGATGAGGGCATAGATCGCGCCCAGCGAGAGGCCGTTGATGAGCTGCTGCGTGAGGTTTGCCCAGTCCACGGAGTTTCGGGATCAAGGCACCACGGTTTCAACAAAGCGGAATTTTCCGTTCTGTATCTGGAGGATCACGGCGGACTTGCTGGCATTGCGGTTGGCATCAAGCGTGATATTGCCGGTCACTGCCGGGAATCCGCTTGTCGAGGC
>CANKXQ010000173.1 GCA_947487745.1 Spartobacteria bacterium
ATCATTTACGAAATGCACCTGCGCGGCTTCACCCGCCATGAGACTTCGAAGGTGAAAAATCCGGGCACATTTGCCGGCTTGACCGAAAAAGTGAAGGACCTCGCGAGCCTTGGCATCAATTGCGTGGAACTCATGCCTGTCTTTGAATTCGACGAAACGGAAAATCTCCGCACGAATCCGACGAACGGCGAAACGCTGTGCAACTACTGGGGCTACAGCACGGTGGGTTTTTTCGCGCCGAAGGCCAGTTACGCGGCGACCGGAGCCAAGAGCATGCAGGTCGCCGAAATGAAGGAGATGGTGCGGGCACTCCACGGGCAGGGCATCGAGGTCATGCTCGATGTCGTATTCAACCACACGGCGGAAGGCGGCGCGGACGGGCCGGTTTTTTCATTCCGGGGCATCGACAACAAGACCTGGTATATCCTCGATGAGAAGGGGAATTTCGCGAACTACTCCGGTTGCGGAAACACTCTGAACTGCAACTACCCGGCGGTGCGCGAGTTTGTGATCAACTGCCTGCGCTACTGGGCCTCCGAATATCACATCGACGGCTTCCGCTTCGATCTGGCCTCGATCCTCGGCCGCGACAGCCAAGGCAGCCCGCTGGCAAATCCCCCGCTGCTCGAATTCCTCGCCCACGACCCCGTGCTGGCGGATTGCAAGCTCGTCGCCGAGGCCTGGGATGCCGGCGGGCTCTATCAGGTGGGAAATTTCCCAAGCTATGGGCGTTGGATGGAATGGAACGGCAAATACCGCGATTGCGCGCGGCGTTTTCTGAAAGGCGATCCCGGTCAGGTCGGCGAAATGGTGCAGCGCATTCTGGGGTCACCCGACCTCTACGCGGCAGCCGGACGCAAGCCCACAGCGAGCGTGAATTTCATCACCTGCCACGATGGCTTCACGCTGCGCGATCTTTTTTCCTACAACGGCAAGCACAACCTCGAAAACGGCGAGAACAACCAGGACGGGTCAAATGACAACCTGAGCTGGAATTGCGGCTCCGAGGGCGAGACCGACGATCCAGCCGTGAACGCCCTGCGCCTCCGCCAGTGCAAAAATGCGATGGCACTCCTCATGGTCAGCCAAGGCGTTCCCATGATCTACATGGGCGACGAAAGCGGCCGCACCCAGCGCGGAAACAACAACGCCTACTGCCATGATGCCGATTGGAATTGGTTGAATTGGGAGCCAGATGCCTTCGGCAAGGAAATGCTCCGCTTCACGAAATCCATCATAGCCTTCCGGAAAGCGAATCCCTCGCTCCGGCAGCCGAATTTTTTAAGCGAACTCGACCAGATCGGCAGCGGCTATCCGGACATCAGCTGGCACGGCGCTCTGCCTTGGCATCCCGATTGGTCGGCAAGCAGCAGAACCATCGCCTTCATGCTCTGCGGCCGCCACGGACAAGCCCTCGGCGGCAACCACCATTTCATTTATGTGGTCTGCAACATGTATTACCAGCCGATCACTTTCGGACTTCCTGTGCTGCCGAAGGCCCTGCAGTGGCATCGCTTCGCGGATACCAACCTTCCCGCTCCGGATGACATCTGCGAACTCGGCGGCGAGATCCTCCTGACCACCCAAAAAAGCTACGAAGCCAAGGAATGGTCGATCTCCATTCTGATCGGCAAGTAAGCCGATGAACGGGAGCCTCGTCGCCACGGCCCATCTCTTGACCACCTTCGCCATGGCGGGTCTGATCTGGTTTGTCCAAATCGTCCATTATCCGATGATGGCGAGTTTCGAGCGGGAAAATTTCGCCGCGCATGAGAAGGAGCATTGCGACCGCACCGGTTGGGTGGTCGTGCCCCTGATGCTTGGTGAGATTTTCACTTTCGCACTCCTGCTTTTGGAGGGCTTCCGCTCGAATGCATTCCTCCTCAGCGGTCTGCTTCTCGGAGTGATCTGGGCCTCCACCTTTTTCCTCCAAGTCCCGCTTCACCGCACGCTCCTCCAAGGGTGGAATGCCGGGGCGCACCGGCAACTGGTCGCGACCAACTGGATTCGCACAGTAGCGTGGACCGGAAGGGCCATTCTCCTGAGCTGGCTTTGGACAACCTGACGCAAAATCCGCCGGAAACCCGGCTTGAAAAATCGATTTGTCCGGGTAGTTTCCAGTCATGGACTTGCCCGTTCTTGAGAAAGAAGCCTTGATGTTGCCAGACACGGAGCGGGCGCTTTTGGCGAATCTTCTCTTGGTGAGCTTGGAGACCGGTTCTGACGCTTTACGACAAAAGTGGATTGAAGAGTCTGAATCTCGTCTGCAGGCTTGGCAGAGCGGCCTGATTTCCGCTCTGGACGGTCCCGAAACGATGGCATCGCTCCGATCCAGATTTGCCAAGTGACCCACCGCTTCCTCTCTCCAGCCGCAGAGGAAATTAAAGAAGCTGCCCAATTTTACGACTTCAGAGTTCAGGGCTCGGGTGCCGACTTTCTGGAGGAACTGGACTCCGCGATTCAACGGATTTTGCAATTTCCAAAAGCGTGGGGTCTTGTTTCAAAGCAATTTCGTCACTGCCCGTTACGCCAGTTTCCCTATACGATCATCTACACCCTCCCACCGAGTCGGGAGATTCTCATCGTTTCAGTCTTTCACCAGAGTCGAGAACCGATGACATGGAATCACAATCTTTAGTTTTACGCCCTCTTAGCGAAGTCGGGATGCCGCAGGGAGCAGGGATTTTGCCGCGCGCCCGCCAATCGGTCTTGCAAACCAATCCCGCTCTTATAGTCTTCGCGACTCCATTATGATATTTGCCACTCTCACTCTTCTCGCACAGGCAGCCCCCGGCCAACCGCAACCGAACATCTTTGTTTCGATGATGCCGTTGATTTTTATCTTCATCATCTTCTACTTCCTGCTTATCCGCCCGCAGCAGAAGAAGGCGAAAGAACACGCCAAACTCGTTGAATCCATCAAGACCGGCGATCAAGTCGTAACCAACGCGGGCATCCACGGCGTCGTCGCCAATGTGAAGGAAAAAACTCTCATCATTAAAATCGCAGACAATGTGAAGGTGGAATTCGACCGCGCCGCAGTCGCAGCCGTCGAGAAATCCGCCGACAAGGAATCCGCTGGTTCCTAATTCTAAACTCAGGGCCACCACCCGGCCCGCTTCCCGCTTCATACGATGTCACCCGTCCTGACCTTTTGCTTCGGCCTCCTCCTTCTTGTGCTCTTCGGTTGGTATTTTGCCAGCGACCTGCCCTCTCGCAAACGCTGGCTGGGACTGGTTCTGAGCGTTCTGCTCGCGGCTTTCTGCATCGAGCAGATCACGCCTCCGGATAAAAAAATCAGGCTCGGCCTGGACCTTCAGGGCGGCACATCTTTCCTCATCCGCCTCATTCCCCAGACAGAGCGGGGCATCACTCCCGACCTGCTTGAGCAGGCGGTGGAGGTCATCCGCAAGCGCGTCGACCAATACGGTGTCAGCGAACCGGTCATCACCCCCCAAGGCAAGGACCGTATTCTTGTCCAGATCGCAGGGCTCGACACCAATCAGATGGAGGAGGCGAAATCCCAACTCCAGCGCGTGGCCAAGTTGGAATTCGCCATCGTGGACGAAGGCGGACCCGCCCGCGTGGAGCGCATCCAGAAAGGCGAGGAGGTCATGGACCCATCGTTCATGCTGAAAACCTACCGCCCCGGCAAGGACAAGACCGAGAGCACACAAATCCTCGTCAAGCGCCGAGCTGCCCTCACGGGTGAATATGTGACCCGCGCCTTCGCCTATTTCGACCAACAAGGCTACGGCGTTTCGCTCGAGCTCAATGCCGAGGGAGCCAAACTTTTTGACGAAGTTGCCCGCCAGAACAAAGGCCGTCAGATGGCGATCATCCTCGACGGCGAAGTC
>CANKXQ010000174.1 GCA_947487745.1 Spartobacteria bacterium
CGCACAAGGCTCCGGCGCGGTGCGAGAAACGCAGTTTTCCCTGGGGGTATAGCTCAGTTGGTAGAGCGTCTCGTTCGCAATGAGAAGGCCAGGGGTTCGAATCCCCTTACCTCCACTTTATTTTTTTATATGCCCGCACTTCCAGTTCCTGACCATCTCCGCACTTGGGTTGAAATAGACCTTGGCGCATTGAGGAGGAATCTCGCTTTCGTAAGGCGTCGGATTGGCCCGGGGCCTGGGATTTTAGCGGTGGTGAAAGCCAATGGCTACGGGCATGGAGTCGCTGATATCGTCAGGACTCTCGCGGATGACACCGAAGTCTTCGGTGTGGCAAATGTCAAGGAGGCGGTGGAGGTTTCATCTGCTGCCTCCGGACGCTCGGTCATGCTGCTCAGCCCCTGCTTGCCTGCCGAGTATGAGACTGCGGTGCGGAGCGGGTATATCGTTACGGTGTCCAGCGCCGACGAGGCATTTGCCTACTCGCGCCATGGCGATGTGAGTGTGAATTTCAAGATCGACACGGGAATGGGTCGCGCGGGTTGCGCGGCTGGATTCGCCGTGGAAGAGGTGCGCCGCGTGCTTGGGATGAAGGGGGTTTTTTTACACAGCATTTCGACGCATCTGCCATCGGCGGATGAGGACGAGGTTTTCACGCGGGAGCAGTTGCTGGGATTTGATGTCCTCACGGCGGAGTTGAGGGGCTTGGCGGGCGGAGCCAAATTCCATGTGCTCAACAGCGCTGGTGTCCTCACACGGCCGGAGCACCGCCTCGACTTGGTGAGGCCGGGTCTCATTCTCTACGGCATTTCTCCTTTGCCGGAATACTCCAGCCAGATCGAGCCTGTGCTTTCCTGGAAGTCGCGCGTGGTTTTGCTGCGCGATCTGCCGGCGGGTGCGAGTGTCAGCTACGGGCGCTCTTTTATTGCTGAAAAACCGATTCGCACGGCATTGGTCGCCGTGGGATATGCTGATGGCTTTCCGAGGCAGGTTTCGGGCCGGGGCGCGTGTGTGCTGGTGCATGGAATCCGCTGCGCCGTGTTAGGGCGGGTGACTATGGACCAGATTGTGGTGGATGTTTCCCAAGTTCAAGGAGTGGAGCTTGGGAATGAGGTCACGCTGATCGGCTGTGATGGTGTCGAGAAAATCGATGTCTCGGAACTAGCCAGTCAGGCAGGAACGATCTCTTGGGAAATTCTCACCGGCATTGGGCGCCGCGTGGAGCATTTTCACATTTGACCCAGAGCTTGGCGTCGCCCGCAAGAAATCAGCTGAAAAAGCGGATTGTCAGCGGGAAGTTATAGTTCACGCCGTTGCTGGCCTTGATCGCGCCATTTATTAAAAACGCAAGCCAAGCGATGAAGGTGCCCACAGGCAGTGCCAGCGGAACAACAAGGCAGGACCCGACGACTGCCACAACGCCTGAAATAAAAAACCAAAGACTCCAAGAAATCTGAAAATTCAGCACACTCTTGCCTGCCGCATCCAGGCCCGGCACTTCACTTTTTTTCAGGAGCCAGATGATAAGCGGCCCAAGAATGTGGCCGAACCCCACGATGACAAGTCCTGCGAGTGCGCTGAGATGAAGGATGATAATCCATTGGCGAGCGGAGGCGTCATTGGTCTCCGGCGGCAGTGGCGGCTGGCATGGCGGTTGAGGATTTTCCATGTGGAAAACCTCGTGGCAAATGGCGTTGAAATCAAGCGCACCCATGCGCTGTGGAATTTCAAAAATCCGTTGGAATCATCCGCCTGCTTCCGCTATGGATATGCCGTCATGAAAAAGCTCCCCGTTATTGCCCTCACGCCTCTAATGTCCCTTTTCCTCTGGCCGAGTGCACTCCACGCTCAGTCGCAGGCCGCTGCCCAAGAAAACGAAGCCGCCTACGGCCTGCTTTCCAGCGCCGATTACAAAGGTGCCGCAGCCGCCTACCAATCCATCATCACTGGTTATCCCACCGATATTCTCGTCCAGTCGGCGACGATCCAACTCGGTGTCTGCCAATTTTACCTTGGTGAGTTCGACAAGGCACTCGCCAGCTTGGAAAAATCCAAGACCGGTCCTGCGCTCACGCCCGACCAGTTTCAGATGATCGATAATCTGCGCGCTCAAATTCTCGCCTCCAAAGCCATGGCACTTCCGCCCGCGGATGCCGGCCGCAAGGGTATCTTCGAGCAGGCCATCAAGAGCTACAATGACTTTGTTGCGAAGTATCCCCAGTCTCCCGACCTCGAGGCGGTCGTCTACGGTCGTGCGCTCTGCGAATACCAGATCTCCGACTTCGACAAAGCCGCTGCCAGTCTGCGTGAGAATATGCAGAAGTTTGCCACGAGCCCGACCATCGAAGGCAGTCGGAATCTCCTCGCCATCACACTCGCCACACAAGGCGGCGACCAACTCACCAAGGACGGTGGTGACAAAGACAAAGGCCTCGATCTCCTCAAGCAGGCCGAGGACCTCCTGCGCGGGATCATCGCGAGCAAAAAAGACCTCGCGCTCGTGAATGACGCAAATTTCCAACTCGGCGAAATCCTCTTCATGCGCGCCGCATTCAGTCCCGAAGCCGACCGCAAGGGGCTCTACGAACAAGCCGCCGCAGCCTACATGGCTGTGCTGCCGAAAGAGGACATCGTCGCCATGCAACAGGAGAAGGTGAAATCCTATGGTCCTCAAAAAATTGCCGCTCTTCGCGCGAAAAACCTTCCTCTCAAAAACAAGCTCGATAAGGAAAACGAACGCGAACTCAAAAAACTCGCCGAGATCAGCGCCAAGCCCGACCAGACCGCGCAAGCCCTTCTCAAGCTCGGCGAGATCTTTTTCAATGCCGGAAAATATAACGAGTCCCGCGTTGTTATCACCCACATTGGACCATTTCTGACGACCGATGACGACAAGATGCGCGCCCTCTATTACAAGACGATGGGCTATGTCGTGCAGAACGCCATGGACCCCGCACTGAAAGGCTATGAGCAGTTCCAAGCCACCTACAAAGGCAAGCCGATTGCGGAAAATCTTCCCTTCATGATCGGCAACATGATCCTCGCCCAAGGTGACAGTGCCGGGTCGATCCGCTACTTCGATGAGTCGATTCAGTCTTACCCCCAAGGCCGACTCTCGGGACTCTCCGTTGCCCAGAAGGCCCAGGCCCAGCTTGGCCTCAAGCAATATGACGAGGCGCTGAAAACCTTTCAGGATAGCCTGCAGAAAAATCCAACGCCTGATGTCGGAGTTGTTGCCCAGTTCGGCATTGGCAACATCTATCGCGACACCTCGAAGTGGGATGACGCCATCAAGGCCTTCAAACTCACTGTTGAGAAATATCCCGGCACTCCGCAGGCTTTAGAGTCAGCCTACTGGATCGCCGCCTGCACGCAGCAGAAGGGCGACAACGCCGGAGCCATTCCGCTTCTCGAGGCATTCCTCAAGGCGAATCCCGAGACCCCGCTCACTCCGCTTGCCACCTTTATTCTCGGAAATGCTCAGATCGCCACGGGCCAAAACGACGCCGGTGTGGCCACCCTCACCAAGGTCGCCGAGCAATTCCCCGACTCGCCGCCGGCACCCTTCACCTACTTCTCCCGCTCCCAAGTCTTCGCGGCGGCGCAGAATGTCGCCGAGGTCAACAAGCTCATGCGCGAGTTCATCGAGAAGTATCCGCAGGACGACAAAATTTACTTCGCCTACAATAGCATCGGCCAGAACGCCGCATCCGCTGGCAATGTTGACCTCGCCATCACCACGTGGCGCGAGTTTGTGGAGCGTTATCCCGACCATGCGAAAGCCCCCTCGGCTCTGGTGACCGTTTCGGACCTCCAGCGTGCGACCATAGGCC
>CANKXQ010000175.1 GCA_947487745.1 Spartobacteria bacterium
AGGCAACGCCCACGAGCTGATGCAACGCGCCACGGCAGGCATCGTCTGCTCCGGAACAGCAACGCTCGAAGCCGCCTTTTTCGGCCTGCCCTACTGCCTCATCTACAAAACAGCCTGGCTCACTTTTGAAATCGGCAAGCGGCTTGTGGATGTCAACGCGCTGGGAATCGTCAATATCCTGAACAACTACCGCCTGAACCCTCCAGAAAACCTGGCCCTCCCTGCCAAGCCAGCTCCCCATCTCGTGCGGGAATTCATCCAAAACGACGCCACACCGGAAGCCCTCGCCAAAGAATCCCTCCGCCTTCTGCAAAGCGAATCCGCCCGCGAAGAACTGCGCTCCCAACTCACCGCTATCACCTCCCTACTCAAAGCCGAAGGCGCCAGCGCCCGAAGCGCCACCGCCCTGCTCCGCAGTCTACAGGATTAACCAAAAAAATGAACGCTCGTTCATTTTTTTTGGTTTTTTATAAAACCTTATTGATCAGTATTCTGTATTTTTTTTTCTTTTTTCGAAAGAAGTTTTTGTCCCCAGTGTGAACCAAAAATTTGGACGATCGTCCAAATTTTTGGTTCACACTGGGGAGGTTGAACTGTGCGCAGGAGAAGTTGGTTTTATTACGCGAGGCGGAGGACGAGTTTGAGGCCGTCTGCGCGCACGGTGGCGGATTCTATGGCTTCGAGGAGTGTGGTTTTGAGCGTTTGGAGTGCTTCGATTTCGCCGGGACGGATGTGGTTGTTGATGAGTCGCAGGTCTTCAAGGCGTTCGATTTCGGCCGTGATTTGATCCGAGGCTTTTTGGCGAGCAGTTTGGATGATGGCTCCCTTGCGAGCTGCGGCGAATTCGGATGCCTTGGCGAGCATGGCAGGAAGGTGCTTTTTCTTGAAGACGGGAGTGTCGAGCAGAGTGAAGACATCGCCTGTTTCCAGGACTGCATTGCGGAATTCGTCATCGTCACCACAATCTTTGAGAGACTGATCGACTACAATGCGCAGGGGTGTGGCGGGGAGAAAGCGGTCGGCATGCAAGGATGGTGGGGCGATGGATTCGATGACGAAGTGGGCTTCGAGAAGGATTCCATCCGCTTGAGCGGATTTCCAGACACTGAAAACCGAGTTGCCGGTTTCCATTCCGAGTATGGCATCGAGGGCAGCAAGAACAAGAGGGTGGTCGGGGGTAACGAAACCGATATCCTCGCGGGATAGGGCTCGACTGCGTTGGAAGGTTACCATCGTTCCCTCGGCGGCGAGGCCGGGAAGTGTGGCGGTCTGGGATCCACCGCTCTTGAGCAGATAACTCCGCAGGCCGAGTTCCTCCACCTGAACTCCCAAGTGATCAAGCATTCGGATGAAGAAGGATTCGAAGTCGGAATCGGCATCCTGGCGCTGAATGGCCTCGATGAGTGGTTTTGCGATTTCCGGGCGGTTAGAATTGAGTTCGAGAAGCCGGTCGTGGCCGCCTTGCAGGCGCTTGGTAATTTTTTTGGCTTCTGCCGAGGTTTCCTTGATGAGGGTGGCAAGTTTAGCGGGCGCAAAATTTTCGGCAACGGCTTGGATTTTTTTACCAAAGCGAAGCATGAGGTCGGAGGCACCATGGGGAATTTTCTGAAAGGCGTCGAGCGCCTCGTGATACCAGTGGGCGAGCACATGAGAGCGCGTGCCTTCCTCGAACGGGACATGGATATGGATGGTCGAGGTCTGGCCGATGCGGTCGAGGCGACCGATGCGTTGTTCCAGCAACTCGGGGTTGTCGGGCAGGTCGAACAAGACGAGGTGGTGGGCGAATTGAAAATTCCGGCCTTCGCTGCCGATTTCGGAGCAAATGAGCAAGCGGGCGCCGTCCTCCTCGGCGAAGTAGGCGGCGTTGCGGTCGCGCTGGAGGAGGGTAAGACCCTCGTGGAAGACGGCAGCGGCAATTTTGATCTCCTTCTGGAGCCGGTTCAAAATGTCGTTGGCCGTATCTGGCGACTTACAAATTACGAGAACCTTTTGCTTCTTGAGTTCCTTGAGGAGGGCGATGAGCCAACGAATTTTTGCGGCAGTTTCGTCCGACTCTGGGGCCAGAGGAGCCAAGTGGGCCTTGCGTTTAGGAAAGCCAGAGAGGGCGGCGCGGGTGTTTCGGAAAATAACCCTGCCCGTGCCGTATTCGTCGAGGAGCGCTGCTACCACCCGGTCGCGCGCGGAGACATCACCCGCCAAGAATTCTGCATAGTGACCCGCTACGCGCGTGCCTTTAAAAATCGAGGTGTTGGGGATTTTCTTTCCCGCCAGCAAGGCGTCGATGGATTTTGCGACGGACTCGTAGTGGTCGGATTCCGCGAGAAAGGCATCCAGGTCATCGTAGCGGTTGGGGTCGAGCAGGCGGAGGCGCGCGAAATGGCCTTCCATACCGAGTTGCTGCGGGGTCGCGGTGAGAAGAAGAAGGGAGGATGCGGCGACAGCGAGGGATTCGACGAGTTGATACTCCGGCCCGGCCTCTGTTGGTGACCATTGGAGATGGTGGGCCTCATCCACGACCAAGAGATCCCACCCGGCCTCGCGCGCTTGAGCGGCGCGCTTCGGGTTTTTCGAGAGAAAATCGAGTGCACAAATAACAAGCTGGCTGTCGAGAAAGGGATTGGCTCCCTCGAGTTCGAGCGAGGCGCAGCGGTCTTCATCAAAAATGCTGAAAGACATCTGGAACCGGCGGAACATTTCCACAAACCACTGATTGAGCAGCGCAGGTGGCAAAAGAATCAGGATGCGACCAGCTCGGCCTGTAATATGCAGGCGATGCAGGATGAGACCGGCTTCGATTGTTTTTCCAAGGCCCACCTCATCCGCGAGGAGGACACGGGGATTCATGCGGGAGGAGACATCGGCGGCGATGGAAATCTGATGCGGAATGAGGTCCACGCGTCCACCGGCAAAGCCGCGAACCGGGCTCTGGCGCATCTCACGGCGGCGGTGGAGACACTCCACGCGCAGCTTGAAGCGCTCAAGTTCATCGACCTGTCCGGCGAGGAGACGGTCTTCGGGTTTGGAAAAAGTGATGTTGTCAGAAAGTTCCGCCTCGGCGACATCCCTCGACCCACAGCGATAGGTCAGCAGACCACCGGCATCGATTATGGAGTCCACATGGAGGCTCTCGCCGGAGTGCGTGCGAATTGCATCACCCTCCTTAAAGGCAACCCGACGAACGGGTGCGCTGCCAAGTGCATATTGGCGGTGTTCACCAGCAGCGGGGAAAAAAATCTCGGCCCGGCCAAACTCGCTCTTCAGAACAATTCCGAGTCCAAGCTCGGGTTCGGTGTCGCTAACCCAGCGTTGACCGGGGACTGGAGTGATTTTGCTCATAATGCGGAAAGTTCCTCCCAGCGTGCGTAGAGGCGTTCGATCTCAGCGCGGGCGGATTCAAGTTTGGAAATGGTTTCTTTTGCCTCGGTGGCGTGCGCGGTGTGGAAGTTCGGATCGTTGAGGAGGACCTCCAGTGCGGCTGCCGCCTGTTCGGCTTCGAGGATCGTTTGCTCCATTCCTTCCAGTTCAGCTTTCTCCTTGTAGGTCAGCTTACGGCCGGCGGGTGCCGGTGCAGGCTGCGCCTTGGAGACCGGCTCTTCGAAGGAGCGCCCGATATTTTTGTAATGCTTCTCGCGATCTTTTTTCTTCTCGAGGTAGTAGGAATAATTTCCCGACTGGATGTGAATGCCACCCTCCTCGAATGCGACGATCTGGTCGCAGATGCGGTCTAGGAAATAGCGGTCGTGACTGACAACAAGAACTGTCCCATCGAAGACTGCGAGGTCTTCTTCGAGCATTCGGAGGCTGCTGAGGTCGAGATCGTTTG
>CANKXQ010000176.1 GCA_947487745.1 Spartobacteria bacterium
CGTGTCCAGCGTCCTGAAAATCCCGCAACTTCGAAAGGGCGATACTGTGACCGAGATGAATATCCGGCGCGGTGGGGTCAACGCCCAGCTTAACGCGAAGCGGGCGGCCGAGTTTCAGTTTCGCCTCCAGTTCTTCGAGGCTGAGGACTTTGGCGGCACCGCGGGTAAGGAAATCGATATCGGACATGTGTAAAATAGGTCAACGGGGTTTGTTCAACAACTCGCGCACATCGTCAATTGTCATTTCTTTTTTCACCCTGTCGGAAATCTGCTGCATGGCACCCTGGGCCTCGCCTTGAACGAGAAAAGGCTGCAAGGGAACTTGTGGCTTGGATGAATTGGCGCTTCGAGACGAGGCGGCATAGGAGGTCACCGCAGCGGGCTTGACCGAATAGGACTTCGAGAGTTCGGCACCGCCGCGAGGCGACAAGGATGCAGGCTTGGCATCGTAGGTCAGTTGACCGAACCATGGGTTTTTTATCCCAAGAAAAGAGCGCGAACCCTGAAATTCCTTCAGATTTCGGGACTGAGGCGTTCCAAAGGTTTTATCCGAAACCGGGGAACCCTGAATTTTGAGGCCTGCCGCCCCTTGGTAGGATTTGGATTGGAGGGGACTTCCAAGCTCCATGTCGGGACGATTAATGCGTTCGAGGAGCTTCTTTTCCTGCTGCTGTGCCGGGAGCGAAGCAGGAACAAGCAGTAAAATCGCGGCAAACTTGGGGAGGAGGTCTTTCAATCCGGAGAGGGGCAATGGGGGTTACCGAGGATTCACAGGCTGACTGACAGAGTGATCGGGCTGGGTTTTCAAAGCGGCTTCGACAGTGTAGGCCTGCCCCGCTCGCAGTTCGCGTGTGGAGATTTTTTCCTGATACTCGATACGCTCGCGGGGGTTGATGACGACAATACCCTCGTCTCTCAGGAATCCGCGATCGTCCGACCAGCGCTCGACAACTGCCCCGGATGCGTTCCTCGCCAGAATCTCGATATGCTGCGTGGTCGGGAACTCCAACCTCGTCATCTCTTTCGAATTGTTCCGCACAGTGTAGGTGACGCCCAACTCGCGCTGATCCTGCAAGACCGGGTCTTGCGGATTTACTGCGAGCGAGGCCGATTCAGAAGCTTCTTGCGCACCGCCCAAGTGAATTGGCGGGATCAAGCCAGTGAAAAAGCTCCCGATTTGTCCAAAAGTGGAGTCGGGGCCTTTTTTCACACGGGGATATCCAGTTGCAGGCGAATTCCTGATTTCCGTTTGCAGCACTTCTTCAGCTTGCGCTCCACCTGAAACAAAAAATGGAGTCGACTCATCCGGTGGAGTCTCGGCAAAGGCAGATGATCCATCCTGAGCTTGGACCAGAACCATTGGGGCAAGGAGGAGAAGAGCAGCGAGGCGATTCATGATCTTATCCGTAAACAAGCAAGCGCGCGGTTGCAAATCCTATCAATCCGAATACCTTCACCCCGCCCATGGCGGGCTTGCCTCCATTTATGAAAATACCCGGCATTTTGTTGATCCTCGTGGCGACTCTGCTCCCAAGCCTCCTCTTTGCGGGGGGCAAAAAATCTCCAACATTGACGATCCGTCTGCATGGCGAGGGCACTGCCAGTGATGGACCATCCTTTTCCAGCGAAGTCCAACTCAACAACCCACCTGTAAAAATTTTCATGCGCAATGTGCCGGTGACGAGTGAGCGCGACATCAAAGCCTTCTTTCCGTTTCCTGGAAATGATGGACAGGTCGGAGCCTATTTTCGCCTCGACGCCCATGGAGCGAACAAGCTCCAGCAATTCACAGTGGAGGATAAGGGACGCACTGCGATTGTCCTGATCAACGGCCGTATTGTGGCAAACATGAAGATCAACTCCGCCGTGAATGATGGCATTCTCTATGTCCCAGGCGGCATCCAACCCGAAGAAATCCTGCTCCTGCAAAAACAATTCCCGATTATTGGAAGGGAATCCGAATTCGGGAAAAAGCCACGCCGCCCGGCGAAAGAAGAAACCGTGCCATGATCCCGCGATTCATCCTCACTTTACTTGCTGCCACCACTCCACTCTGCGCCGCGCTTTTCGATTGGCCTACGGAGAACAAGGCCCTCCTGGAAGGCCGACCACAGGACTTCTACATGTATGTGGATCGGAACTTCGAAGGCGTCGAAACGAAGCCCTGGGAAGGCGGTTCCTATGGCTATGTGCGCGGTCCTCAGCGCGTGGGGGCCGAAATCGTCTATGGGACACTGCATGAGGGCATCGACATCGCCCCCGTGCACCGCGACGCGGCGGGCAACCCTCTCGACGATGTGAAATCTTGCGCCGCAGGAACCGTCGTCCATGTGAGCCATGAAGCAGGAGCCTCAAACTACGGCCGCTATGTTGTGATCCGCCACCTCATCGAAGGTAGCCCGATTTACACACTCTATGCCCACCTCAGCACCATCTCCGCCCAAGCTGGCCAGAAAGTCGCCCAAGGCGAAGTGATCGGAAAAATGGGCTTCACAGGAGCTGGCATCAACCGCGAGCGAGCCCATCTCCACTTGGAAATCGCCGTCCTGCTTAACGAGGACTTCGAAACCTGGTATCACCGCTACTTTTCAGGCTCCCCCAACAAACACGGCATCTACCATGGATTCAATCTGGTGGGCATGGAGCCAGCAACCATCCTCCTGGAATCAGCAAAAAATCCCGCATTCAGCCTCAAAGAGCACATCCGCAATCAGGATGTGGCCTATCAAATCACCATCCCCGACTCGCCGAATCTTTCCATCATCCGCAACTACCCGTGGATCGTTCCCGATGGCGAGCCCGCCTCACCGCGCGGCTGGACAGTTTCCTTCACTCAATACGGCGTCCCGGTAAAAGCCGTTGCAGCCAACCAACCACCCTTGGAACCTCGACTCGAGTGGGTGAAGGAGACGCCCTACGCCTACCATGCCGCCACTCGGGGTATCATAGCTGGATCCAAAGGCTCGCCCCGCTTGACCGACTCGGGGCACCGCTTTGTGGAACTGATCAGCGGCACGCGCTGAAGGAGACTAAAAAACCGGATCGAGCCTCCACTCGAAGCCCGAGCGGAAGGAGTCTATCGGAAAAATTCCCACCCCGGGGGCAAAGTCCATACTCTCGCTGAACTTCACGCCATTTCGCCAGACGGAGTCCGCTTCTATTCGGGAACTCACGACCCGTTGCACTCCCTCGCGGGAATCCTCGTAGAGCTTCATATCGAGCGGTGTCATACCGTCTACAGTAATCGGCGACCACCCGTTCTCGACTGCGAGAAAAAAATCCTGCGGCGATTGGCCCAGATCCTCACTGGATGACAGAATCCATTTGCACTCGCTCAAAGGGCCAAAGGCAAAAGCGTGTATCAATCGATTCGCAAACCACCCCTCGCCCTCGACAAGGAGGAAGGGATTCCAAGGTTCATCAGCCAGGAAAAACAGTTCGCCGGATTCGATAAAGAAGCCTCCCGCATCGATACCGGACAACAGAATATGCCCGACTGGCAACGGTTGGCCTGCAGTTCCAACCAAGCGCAAATCCGGCGCAAGGAAGGCGCTGAACCTGCCTCCGCGCACTTCGACACCAGAACCGCCATCAATTTTCACATCCAAAAGCCAATCCGCCGAAGGCGTGAGCTTGGAGAGAATCCGGGCTGCTAAGGGAAAATTGGGAACCGATGCCGGTTTTTGTGAAAGCAACGCTTGCAGCGAAAACGCGCCATGAATCAGAGACCCTTCGAATCCAATCTTTCCAGACAACGCACCACCTTCCTGACTACCCACAGCTTGGAGTTCGCCCGTTGCCAGAAGGGCCAAAGCGG
>CANKXQ010000177.1 GCA_947487745.1 Spartobacteria bacterium
GAAGTCGCTCCTGAAAAATGCCGAAGTTTACCGGACCATTAAAACCCACGCTGGCGACTTTGGACTGAAAGTCGAAGGCCTTTCCTACGAGTGGGACAAAGTGATCGGCCGCAGCCGCAAGGTCGCCGACCGTCTCGCAGGCGGTATCGAGATGCTCTTGAAGAAAAACAAGGTGGACTACATCCGTGGCGAGGCCTCGATTCCGAAAGCCGGAGTCGTGGAGGTCATTGACAAGGATGGTAAAAAAGCCGAGCACAAAGCGGCAAAAATTCTTATTTCTACAGGCGTCGTCACCCGCGAGATGCCAGGCTTCCCGTTCAACGGAAAAAGCGTGATCGGCAGCCGTCAGGCGATGGTTTTGGAGAAACAGCCGAAGGAAATCATCATCATCGGAGCGGGCGCCATCGGCATCGAGTTCGCGTATTTCTTCAATGCTTTCGGCTCAAAGGTAACCGTCGTGGAAATGATGCCGAATATCCTTCCCGTCGAGGATACCGAGGTCAGCCAGACTCTCGAAAAATCGCTCGCCAAGCAGGGTATCAAACTTCTCACTGGCACGAAGGTCGATAAAGCCGAGACAACCAACAAGGGCGTGCGCCTCACGGTCAGCGGCAAGGCCACCGAAACACTCGAGGCCGACATCGCGCTGGTGGCGATCGGCGTTTCCCCGCTCATGCCGAAAGGCGTGAAGCTCGAAACCGATGCCAAGGGTTATCTGAAAACCAACGACAGCTACGAAACCAGCGTCAAAGGCATCTACGGCGCGGGCGATATCATCGGACCGCCATGGCTCGCCCATGTGGCCAGCTACGAAGCCGTCCAGTGCGTCGAAGGCATGTTCGCCGGCAAGAAGCCGAAAAAAGTCACCGTCTTCCCGGGTTGCACCTATTGCCAACCGCAGGTCGCGAGTGTCGGTCTTACCGAGCGCGCGGCGGTCGAGAAGGGGATCAAATTCAAGGTCGGCAAGTTCCCGTTCATGGCCAGCGGCAAAGCGCTGGCGGTCGGCGAGAGCGAGGGGTTTGTGAAACTCCTCGTCGGCGAGAAACACGGCGAAATCCTCGGCGCGCACATCATCGGTGCGGACGCCACCGAGATGATTGCCGAGCTTGGACTCGCTATCAATATGGAGGCGACTTACGAGGAGATCACCGCCACGATCCACGCGCATCCGACGCTGAGTGAAGCGATCCACGAGGCCGCCCACGCCTCGCAGGGTCACGCGATACACTTCTAAGGATTCGGGAGCTAAATTTTCAGCAACCGCGCTGCAGCGCGTTGTTGATGGGAGGGTCGACCTTTGCCTTGACCCAAGCCTGAACAGCCTTCGCCATCACGGCGGGCCGTTCCCATCACGACGCGCCATCTCATCCATCTGCTGAAAACGCCGCGTTGCGGCTGAAGCTTGGGCCATGCGGGACGATGGCCATCCCAAATCGCGCCGCCGCGCCTTTGGGATCAGAGCGCGTTGTCTTTGGAGTAGAGCGAGGGATTCAGGCGCGCGGCGATTTCAGCGGCGGCCATGAGATGGGTGGCCGCGTTTTGATATCGTGCGGCGCGTCCGAGGAGTTGGATTGTCACCAGAGGATCCGCGTTCAAGGACATGCTTTCCAGACGAACAGCAAGAATCCACTCGTCGAACTCCGCAATGGCCGCCTGCAGCGGAGCGACATTCACCGAACAGGAATGGCCACTTGAAAAGGCGGTCTCGATTTTTTCCAGAATGTCGGAAAGACAGTCGCGGATTTTTTGGGTCAGCGCGCGGGCATTCCCTGCTTCGCAGGGGTCGAATTCCCAGATGCGGTTTGCGGTGAAGCGGTCCAAATGATCCAGAAGGGCGCGGAGGTTTGGGATTTCGGCATCCGGGTAAACCGGGCGGACCATATTGGCGAGGCGCAGTTGGATTTCGCCAGGCAGGAGACCCAGGCGGAGGGAGTCCTCCGGCCTTGCACCTCCTGAAGCAAGAGCGGTGCGCTGGAGGCGCAGCAACTCAAGGAAGCGCTCACGCATTTCGCGTTGCGGCAAAAGCGGCCAGAGCGTGCGTTGAAAGAGGGCGGCGATGACCGTGCCTGTCGAAACGCCAAAGAAAACATCCGCGATGGATTGGAAGGAGACCGGCTCCTGGGCGTTGAGTCCCATGATGCCGACGAGGCCCATCATTGAGATATTCATCAGCGTGGTTACGCCGGGCGTTTTGTAGGCCACTTGCCCATAAACAAAGAGCCAGGTGAAAATGACGATATTCATCACGGCATAGCTCGAAAGGAGCGGAGCAGCCAGGATGAGCCCGAGACAAAGGAAAAACAGGCAAGGAATGGCCACTACCACGACATGCCACGCGCGCAGGTCGCCCCGCCCCTCGGGGCTGATCGGCAACAGGCAACAAAAGAGCCAGGCACAGAGGACCATCGTGGCACCCCCGGGAGGCTGCACCCAGTTCATGAGAACCAGCGCGGCAATAAGGGAAATGGCGGAGCGAATGCCATTTTTGATCCAAAACGGGGTCGGCACACCGGGCATGAGCAAGCGCAGCTTCAGCGCCGTGGTTTTTTTCTTTTTCAGTGGGAGTCCCTCCAGCAAATCCCGGCAACGGACAAGTTCCTGATGGATTTCCTCGAGGGAGAGACTTTCAAGGCTGAGGCCGAGGATGTCCTCCACCGCCACGTCCCCCGACCGGGGATCCCGGCGCATGTCGAGGATCGACTGCTTGAGCGCCCCTACAGCGGCACTGATCTCATCCAAGCCCTTCTGCTGCGACCCGGCAGCGGCTGTGGAGGTTGCGAGAAGGGCGAACTGGGATTCGATGACTTGGTGGAGTTCGGAAATCCTGCCGCCCGCATATTCGAGAAAGAGGGGATTTTTCCAACGAAGACCGGCCATCGGCCGAATGGCATTATGAATCCGCCGGACGGAAGCCAGAAGCTCGACATAGGTCTCCATCTTGGCGCGGAAATAGCGGCTCTCGCGTGCACCAAATCGCAGAAGTTGCCGGAGTTGGTTCAATCGTTCATCGCAGGCAAGGCCATTGCCGGGAGCGTCTGACCGGATGGATGAAAAAAAATCGCCCAAGTCGCGAAAGAGTTCGCGCAGTCCGATGAGGAATTCATCGGCCGCATAGCGGGGCCAGAGCAGGCTCTGCACAAGGAGCACCGACAGGATTCCGATAACGACCTCCTGAATCCTCCAGATCATGTAGATCCAGGAATTTTCGGGTTTCGCAATTCCGTTGCTGCAGACGACCACAGCCGTCATGGCACAAAGGAGAAACGCATAGGGATAGCGCGATTGACCGAACATCGCCGTGGCAGAGGCGACCAATAGTCCCAGCAGGCTGAAATAAATGAGCGGGTCCTGCTCGAAGGCGGCCGTGAGCAGATAGCCCGCGAGGCCGCCGATCACTGTGCCGATGATGCGGAGGATCGATTTTTCCTCAACCGCGCCGATGTATTGCGCGACCATGAGCACAAAGACAGTGAAGAGCGCCCAAGTTGGCTCGTGGCTTCTGCTCATGAGAGCCACAAAAACGGCGAGCATCCCGGCGATTCCAAACTTCAAGCTGAAGCGGAACGAGCCATCGCGCGGCAATGCCACAAGCCAGCTCCAAAGAGAGCCGGGTGCGGAGGTCGGCTTCAAGACAAGTTCGGCTGTGGCGTTCATCGAAGAACCTCGAGCTTATCCATGCCGCGCAGGCCGACAACGAAAGAAAGAACTTTACCCGCCACGCGCTCCCGCAATGATTTCCCGCACATGAGCGAGAAACAACAGACAGCCGTCTCTCCGAGGCGGGAAGAAGATTTTCCGGAATGGTATC
>CANKXQ010000178.1 GCA_947487745.1 Spartobacteria bacterium
GGCCCGCGCTCACGCTATCTCGGAGCGGATGTCCCCGCCGAGGAACTTATCTGGCAGGACCCAATTCCCGCCGTCAACCACCCGCTTGTCGACGCAGCCGACATCGCCGCGCTCAAGAGCAAAATCGCGGCTTCCGGCCTCACCGTTTCCGAACTCGTCGGCACAGCCTGGGCCTCGGCCTCCACATTCCGAGGTTCCGACAAACGCGGTGGAGCCAACGGCGCCCGCATCCGCCTCGCCCCGCAGAAGGATTGGGAAGTCAACCAACCCGAGCAACTCGCCAAAGTCCTCAAAACTCTCGAAAGCATGCAAAGCGAATTCCATTCGACCCAGTCGGGCGGCAAAAAAATCTCCCTCGCCGACCTCATCGTCCTCGCCGGTTGCGCGGGCGTCGAGCAAGCAGCCAAGAATGCTGGTCACATGCTGACTGTCCCATTCACTCCCGGCCGCATGGACGCCTCGCAAGAGCAAACGGATGTCGGATCCTTCGCCCTTCTAGAGCCAGTCGCCGACGGATTCCGCAATTACCAAAAGAAAAAGTTCGCGGTATCCGCCGAAGAACTTCTCCTCGACCGGGCGCAACTGCTAACGCTCACCGCGCCTGAACTCACCGTGCTTATCGGAGGCCTGCGCGCACTCAACGCCAACTTCGAACACTCCCGCCTCGGCGTCTTCACCAAGCGCCCCGGTGCACTCACAAACGACTTTTTTGTGAACCTCCTCGACATGGCAACCGAGTGGAAACCCGTCTCAAAAGACTCCGATGTCTTCGAGGGACGCGACCGCAAAACCGGCGACCTGAAATGGAACGGCACCCGCGTTGATCTCGTCTTCGGCTCAAACTCCCAACTCCGCGCCGTGGCCGAAGTCTATGCAACCGCAGATTCCGAGAATAAATTCGTCCAGGATTTCGTTGCCGCTTGGAACAAGGTCATGAACCTCGACCGTTACGACCTCGCATAATCAGAGCGTGGGAGGATGGTGCGCGATACAGGGTTCGAACCTGTGACTTCTTGCGTGTGAAGCAAGCGCTCTACCGCTGAGCTAATCGCGCAAATTGCTGTATTTGAAAGGGTTTTACTAACGACGCAAAGCCCAAGGTTTTGGTTTGATACTGGTTTTGTATACTGGTAGCTTGTGGGCATGAGAAAGAACCAGAAGCAACAAGCAACCGAGACGCAGAACCAAAAACAAACTTGGACGAAATGCGGGCCATGTCTTTACAGATACAACGGAGGCTCTTTTTATGCGGTTCTACGCCATCGGGGCAAGTTAATTCGACGATCACTTGAAACCGAGGACATGGCGCTGGCTCGCCGCAAACTCGCGAAATTCAAATCCGAGTTGGATAAGCTCGACCCCAATGTCGCCAGCCTCACTCTTGACCAGCACCGTAAAGACTACGAGCAGACCCTCATGGGAGCAGAATCGACTCTCACGATTGCGAGGTTGGCGATTCGGCGACTCTGTGAAGAGTGGCCACAATCCGCACCACGGGAGATTCGCAAAATCAAAACCGGCGACCTCCGCTTATGGCTGAAACAATACGAGACACTTTCAGCCTCCACGACGAACCACATGATTACCACCGCCCGCAGATTTTTCGAGGCGGCGGTGGAAGCAGGGACGATTGCCGAGAACCCAATGGCAAAGCTCACCTATCGGAAAATTCCCAAGCTCGTTAAACTCACCCCCACCCAAGAACAATTCGATGCCATCGTCGCCAACCTGCGGTCGCAGAAATCCAATGGCCACGGAGCCGAAGACACCGCCGACACGGTGGAACTCGCGGGGCGGCTTGGACTCGGCCAAGCCGAACTCGCCGGCATCTGCCGCAAGCACATCGACCTCGACACAGGGGTCATCAAGCTTTTCCGGCGCAAGACAACCTCGGCATTCACCATCCCCATTTTCCCACTCGCCCGAGAGATCATCGTCAGGAGGCTTGCGAATCTCTCCAACGATCCCGAGACCCAACTCTTGCCGCACTACAACTTCAGAAAAGCCCTCGAGGGCGCTTGCCAGCGTTTGAACCTGCCGAAATTTGAGCCTCGGGCGCTCCGCCGCTTCCACATCACCCAAGCACTGCGTGCGGGTGTGGACGCGCCCACGGTGGCATCTTGGCAGGGTCATCGGGACGGCGGTGCGCTTGTCTTGAGAACCTACGGTGACGAAGTCCGCATGGATCACAGCCAGCGCATGGCCAAGCTACTCGCGCCGACGCCAGCGGCGGACAACATCACGCCGTTCAAAAAGGAGGACGCAGCGTGAAAAAGAATTTTCCCAAGACACCTTTCAAGCGGCCAAAGAAAAAAAAGGTCACAGCAAAACGAAAGACAAGCCACATCATGGCACCGTCGAAACGCACGACAGCAAAAGCAGACGCAACCGAGAACAAACGCAGATCAACACTTGGGGACAGGCAGAACTCTCCAGCAACAGAACTGGTCAACCTTGTTCACCAGATTGCTGCCGGGGGTGGCTGGGGCTGGCGTGACGGCAAGAAGATCAGCCTCCAACCGCAACTTGCCATTCTGCTCGCCCAAAAACTTTGGATGATCATCAAGTCGAATGATGGGACAACCCTCCGCGACATGGCCGCGCTGGTAGAAACGCCTGTCGCCAGACCAGCTCTTGCCGCCGCTTATTCCGTCATGGAGGACTTGCAGCACTATGCCGAAGGCGACCGCCCAAAAATCAAAAGCCGCGAAATCGTCGCCTCTATCATGCACTCAACCGGGTGCGATGAGAGAACGGCAAAGAAGGCAGCAGCAGAGGCAGGACTGAAAAATCTTTTTGGCTGGCGCAGCGGTCGCCCGCGAACCCGCTCCTGATGCGGGTTTGAAATGGTGCAAGTTTTTCGCACCGCCGCCATCTTACTTTAAGACGGCGCGAGTATAAATGAGAAGGCGATGAAACAACCCATCGCCACCACATCAGGCCAGACCATTCGGCGTCTGGCGTTCACCACCGAAGAAACCGCAGCGGCTCTCGGCATCACGCCGATCACCGTCTGGAGACTCACGCAGCGAGGACTCCTCAACCCTAATCGCGCCACACGCAGGCCGCTCTACGCGGTCAGCGAGATCGAGCGTTTTCTAGCGGAGGGGAAGGCTTAATCCTGTGATCATCTTCCATTCATTTAAGGATAGGTCTGCCGCTGACGACTTCGCTAAGTGGACAACCTCAACAGCGAAAAGGTCAGCTATAGTCTGCGGCACTCAGTCCGAGTCTAACCAGATCGAGGGGTTTCTATTCCCTCTCAACCCTCCAATCGTGTTGATCGATCAGCCGCCTACCCGGCACCTAACCGATGCCGCTAGGCGGAAGACGACCAAAGCAGAAAAGAAGGTCATCGATATGGCTTACAAATTCGGCGGATCGATCGCCAGCGTCATCCAATGAGCCGCCCAGCCCCACAAGCAATCCTCGCCACCACGGGCGAGGCCATCCTGCCTGTCGAAGGCTACGAGGAGGAACTATGATCCTTAAACTCGAACTCAAACTTGATCCCTGCCCAAGCCGAGGGGGTGGACTCAACACATGGATGTTCAAGACGGCAGCACACCTTGCCCGTCACGGCGTCTCCCAGGCCGAAGCCAAGCAGTTCATTTCTTCACAGGCAGGCGATTCAGCACGGCCTGGAGAGGTGGACAGGCAGGTCGAACAAGGCTACGCCGCCGCGACCGGTGAAGAACCAGTCCGCATTGAAAGCGGTGAGTTTATTATCACCAAAAAACCACGCACGCCGCAATGGCCGGACAGGGACGATGCGCTGATCCGAGAGGCAGTAGTATCAA
>CANKXQ010000179.1 GCA_947487745.1 Spartobacteria bacterium
AGCGGCGCGGTAGCCCTCTTTGAAATGACCTTCCGCGACGGGAGCGAGGTTTCGACCGAATTCACCCGCATCGAGCAGAATCCCACTCTCCCTGCTGAGCTTTTCCAACACGATCTTCGGGATTTCAAAATCGAAGACCAATCGTGAAACATGCCGCTCGCTTCCAAAGTTTTTATTCGCAGGGCAAGAAATCCTGTGTTGATAAGAGCCGGCAGCTCTTAATGATGAATTCATTCTACTTCAATGAGTAATCTTCCGATGCCTGTGGCAGCGCGGTTATGGAGCTACGTTCGCCGCTACAAAGGTCTGCTGGGAATCTCGGCGCTGGGCAACCTCATTACGGTGAGCATCGCTTCTATGGCGCCGCTTTTTGTGAAGCTGGTCATTGATGAAGCCATCCCTGGGCGGAATGTGCCTTTCCTTGCCGGAATTGTGCTCGTCTATGCTGGCCAGCGCGTGGTTTTCGACATCCGCCGCGCCCTTTCTTCAAAAGACGAGCGGGCTCCCCTTGCCAAAGGAATTCTGGCATGTGCCTGAGGAACTCAAGCAGGCCAATGAGCGTCTTGCTCTCGCAGAGAGAGCGCGCCCGCTACGAAACCCTTTCCAGGACTGGCGGAGCGAGTCGTCAGGACTACGACCGCTCCCTCGCGCAGCGAGAGGTCGCCCGAGGTGAAGTGGAGAAAATCCAGGAAAAGCTCGGTGTCCTCAGCCGTGGCTACCGCGAGCAGGTCATCGCCGAAGCCGAGGCTGAAACCGCCGCCGCAAAAGCTGTCGTGAGCCGGTGGAAGGTGGAGAGGGACAACGCCTCCGCCTTGGTCGAACGCTGCCTTATCCGAGCCCCGGAGGACGGCACGGTCACCCTCGTGCAAAAACGCCGCCCCGGAATGCCCGTCACTGCTGGCGAAAAACTGGCCCACATTTCCCGGCGGCCCGCCAATCGCATCAAAATCTTCCTCACCGAGGAAAAAATCATCCGCGTCGCACCCGGCCAACAAGTCGTTATGCGTCCGCTCTCTATCCCCTGCTTCAAATACGGCCACGCCCACGGCACGCTTCGAACCGTCTCCACCGACCCCCCCCCTTGCCCTTGCCCGATGGAAACACAACCAAACCGGACCGCAACGCTACGAAGCCACGGTCGACATCACCGATTTCCCCGTCCCTCTAGCTCTTGGCTCAACCGTCGACGCCGCCGCCCCCTCTGGCAGCTCCTCCTTCCAGCCATCCTCGATCGTTGAGCTTTCTGTAGCGGCGGTCTGCGACCGCCGAAGGCTAAAGATTCGGCGCTCATAGACACGCCGCTACAAGTGAAACCGAACCTGAAGAGTCAAAAAAGGGCCGTCAGCCCAAAAGCAGGCGCTATTTCTGCTTCCCCGCCTGACGTTCTGCGGCGATTTCATGGAGGTGTTTTTGAAAGGCCGGGAATTTTTCCAGGATTTTACCCAGCGTCATTCGGTTCAGCGTGTAGAGATCGACATAATCCACTGCGCGGACACAGGCGTTGCGCGGCTGATTCATGAGCAGGGCTGTTTCCCCGAAGTAACCTCCCGGTGAGAGTGTGGCGTAGACCGTTTTACCGTCGCTCGAGACGACCTCCACGTGACCAGTGCTGATAAAATACATGCTGTCGCCGACATCGCCTGTGCGAAAAACATAATCACCTGGAGTGAATATGGCTGGCTTCAGATGCATGAGTAATTCCTCTACTAACGCATCACCTGCGCCCTCAAAAATAGGCACTTTTTCCAGCATCGCTTTATTAGTAAAAATCGAAACCTTCAGTTTGAGCGAATCCGGTAAATCAGCCAGCACATGGGCCTCGCTGTATCCACGGCGTGATTCCCAGAGGTAGTCGTAGTAACTGCGAATCTGCTTCTGAAGATCGAGCGGGATTTTTCGGAATCGCATGAATGTATTAATTTCATCCATTTGCTCCGAAAACTTTTTCTGCGCGGAGTCCAAGTTCGCAATCAAACTCGCAAAAATAGCGATCACATAGCCATAAAGTCCGGCGCCGATGACCTCCACCGAAATGGTAAAAATCGTCTGCATCGGCGTGACAGGTGTCACATCGCCATAGCCGATGGTCGCAATCGTCGTGACCGCCCAGTAGAAGCTTCGCAGGTAAAGTAGTTCTTTTTGGGAAGTCCACTCGGGGCCGATATTTCCAGCACCAAGAGCAATCCATCCGCATGTCGCAAAGTGAGCGAAAAGCGTGACCCAGAAGCCGAGAAAAATCATTCTCAGCACGCTGGCGTTCATAACATTTTCCTTCGCCAGCTTCCGCATGAATCTCGCGATGTGAGCCAACCTCAGCAATCGCAGTAGCCGGACTCCTTCCCAAGCTGGGCCAAAAATAGCCCATGGAAAAATCGATAACAGGTCCAGAATAAACCAACCCTTCAGATACTGAATCGCGATGCCCTTCCGCGAGGTCACAAGCTGCCCATTCACATGCACGGGCGTGATAAAATTTAACACCATGTCCGCACAGAAAAAGGCGGTGCTGATTAATTCCAGAGCCAGCAGCACGCCCGTGAGCGGAATTTGCAAAGCCAATCGAAGCGTGGTTTCTACGGCCGCCACCACCGTCACGAACAAAATAAAAGCATCCCACACCTGCTTAGGCCGGCCATCCGGATTGATAGTCAGTGATTTTGTTTTCATAACAAGCTGCTCAGGAATTCAACCCGAGCTGTGGGGCTTCCGTTTCGAATCCACTGCAGATCAAACAAGCGAATTCCAGCGCGCCTTGTAGTGAAAAAGTCGAAAGCGCTCAAGTATTGGTTTGCTCGCCTCCCCGTGCGATTCTCGCTACTGGCTTTAAAGCGAGGAGGTTTTTAAAAAATTCAGGATCACTTGCTCGGCGGCAGCGGCGGCTTCGGGAACGAGTCCATGTTGCATATGGAAGCCATGCGGCATTTTCTCGCCGATATGGAGTTGCACCGGGGCGCCTGCGCTGCGGGCACGCTTCGCGAAATCCACACCATCGTCACAGAGCGTGTCATCTTCTCCGACGATCACGAGGGTTGGAGGAAGGCTCCCCGGATCGCCATGCGCCGGACTTGCGCAGGGATTCGTCCACAGCTCCTGATCGGGGGCATAAATGGCGCGTTGGAAGGCGAGAAGTTCGAGGCCATTGTAGGGATGATCCTTCCCAGAGCATTTCATGGAGGCGTGTTTCTCGAGTTCGAGGTCCAACACGCCACAGTTCAGCATCAACTTGTCTGGCAGAGGCTCGCCTCGGCCACGGCAAAAAAACCAGAGCGCCGCAGCCAGATTGGCTCCCGCCGAGTCGCCACCCACCGTGATCCCGCCGGCGAACATTTTTTTCATGGAGAGAAAAACGCCAACGCAATCATGCATGGCACAAGGGTATCTATCCTCAGGAGCCAGCCGGTAATGCACGGCGGCCACGGTCTGTCCAGACAAGGCCGCCACGCGCTTGGCCCAGCCGATGTGTTTTCCCGAAGCGGGCGCGATCCATCCGCCACCATGCAAATAGACAAAAGCCCGGGCAGAGGCTCCGGGTGGCGTGCAAAGTGTCACTGGCACATCGATCCCGGCATCAAGCGAAGGCAGACTGATGTCCGAGACTTCGACCTCAGGGAAATCATTCAGGCTGGGATGGTCTTTCTTTCCCCATAATTCGCGAATCTCCGCCACCCAGCGATCGCGCATGGGAATTCCCGGCACCAGCTGGCGATACAAAGCCGCCGCCGGCCCGCTTAACATTTCGTCCGTGAGGCCGTTTCTCATCGTGCTGCCATCTTCGCGG
>CANKXQ010000180.1 GCA_947487745.1 Spartobacteria bacterium
TTTATCGCCGGCTTGTGGCCGTTGCCGGATGGAACTTCATCATAAATCGTCCGCATGCGGCGTGAGATGGCCGGGCTGTGGAAGGTATTGCCTTTCGCCACCTCGTGGATGGCGTGGGTAATAAGACTCGAAGGAGAGTCCTTGAGCAGGTAGCCATGAATGTCGCCGTCGATGACTTGCTGGATATATTGATCGGTGCCGAAGGCCGTGAGCAGGATGATTCGCACATCCGGCGCGAGTTGCCGGATCTGGCGGGCGGCTGCAAGGCCGTTCAGGCGGGGCATTCCGATATCCATGAGGAGGACAGTCGGGCGTTTTTCCACGGCGAGGTCTACCGCCTTTCGGCCGTTGTCCGCCTCGCTGATAATCTCGATGGATTTATCCAGCTCGACCAGTGAGCGCAGCGCCTCCCGGATGAAGGTGTGGTCGTCCACGATCATGAGTCGGATCGTTGCGACCACCTTTGGCTTGGTTGGTTGGTTCGTGGAGGCGCTGCGTCTGGCTGCCGTGAGAGGCCGCCTGGCTTCACGGGAAGAGGTTGTTGAAAGGCGTTTCGAAAGAGTGATTTTTTTCATCGGGGTGTCTTGGTAGCAGTGAAGGATTGGCGGGGTAATAGGGTGAATGCGAAATCGACCGGAGCCGCTGCGCTCCACATCCCTAAGGGAAATCCCGATACGCCCGCCGGTTTCTTTATTGGTTGGATGATTTGGCCTCCTCGGCATGGAATGTGCGGGCGGTGGTTGCGGCACGCTCCATGGCGGCCAGCGTGCGGCCTTCACTGCGAACCTTGCTGTTCACTGTCTTTCCCGCGTTCGTGCGGGCCCGGTCATCCCGGTCGATGTGGATGTGCCCGGCGAGGGCTGTCGTGTTTTTTGGTGTTGTTTTTTTCATGTTTGGATCGGCTTCGAGCCGCTTCCCCCCACGCTCAACCGTGAGGGTGATGGATGCGATGGGGGGATGACCCTATTGGCGAGCGAGCGAAGCGGAGATTGATTGCCGTCGAAACTATGACTCACCCAATGCTCGCCAAATTCGCAATCAACTACACCGTCTTTCCGGAACACAACAAACGCGTGGAGACCCACCACACGGATGATCCCGTCGAGGCAGAGACATTCCTTGTTCAACTTCTCACCAGCGGAGCCCGCATCCACTCCATCATGCATGACGGAGTGCCCGTCGAACCCCATCAGTTTGACCGGTTGCTAAAAGTCGCTGCCACCAGAGTGGCAGCCGAACTCATCAGCCGATCGCTGCACATGGACTACGCCGAAGTGAAACACCGCTTCGGCTTCGCCTCGTAAACAATCCGCCTCTTTTCAAAAACACACACCATGCTCAATACGCATCATAAAAACAGCCGCGGCAGGCTCGTGGACACCTTTTCCGGGATCGTCCAAATACCTGTCGATTCCATGCACCTCGAAGCCGAATGGATCATGCCACCGAACGCCTCGGGGGTCGTGATCTTCGCCCACGGGAGCGGCAGCAGCCGCCACAGCCGGAGAAACCAATTCGTCGCCTCGATCCTCCATGAATCGGGAGTCGGAACCGTCCTGCTGGACCTCCTCACCCGTCAGGAAGAAAGAAGGGACGCCGCCGACGGGCCGCTTCGCTTCGATATCGAAATGCCCACCAACCGCCTGATCACCGCCGTGAGGTGGGTGGAAGACCATCCCGCCGCACATGATCAGCCGATCGGCCTTTTCGGTGCCAGCACGGGCGCAGCGGCGGCCATCGCAGCAGCCTCCATTCTCGGCGACCGTATCAGCGGAGTCGTGTCTCGGGGGGGACGCCCTGATTTGGCCTACGAGCACCTCCGCCATGTCACCGCACCCACGCTTCTGATCGTGGGCGAGCGCGACGATGCCGTTGTGCGCCTAAACAAGGAGGCCAGCCAACACCTGCGTTGCCTCAAGAAACTCTCCATTATCCCAGGCGCCACACACCTTTTTGAAGAGCCAGGCGCACTGGAAAGGGTGGCAAGCCTCGCCGCATCGTGGTTCAAAAACCACCTCGCGCGGGATTCCCGCAAACAAGAAACACACAGGGAGGTCGTGGAAGTATGAGTGCGCGATTCCAAAACCGCGAGGAGGCCGGAAGAATCCTCGCCGCCAAACTCATGATTTACGCCAACAGGCCGGAAACAATCGTTCTCGCGCTCCCCCGTGGGGGCGTGCCGATCGGCTACGAGATCGCGAGTGCACTCAACCTGCCGATGGATGTCATGATCGTCCGAAAACTCGGCGTGCCCGGACACGAGGAACTTGCCATGGGCGCGATCGCCAGTGGCGGCGTGCGTGTTTTGAACCGCAGCGTCATCGAGAGCCTCCGCATTCCGCCCGATTCGCTCGAGGTGGTGGAAAAACGCGAAGCGCTCGAGCTGATGCGCCGCGAGGCAACCTATCGCGGCAACCGGCAGCCGATTTCGTTGAAAGGAAAAACCATCATCCTCGTCGATGATGGTGTCGCCACGGGATCGACCATGCGCGTGGCAATCAGCGCGCTCCGTGAGCAGCGCGTGGGCCGTATCATCCTGGCCACTCCAGTCGCCCCGCCGACCGTGCGCTGGGAAATGGAAGCCCTGGTGGAGGATTTTGTCGCCCTTGTCATGCCGGAGGATTTCTTTGGCGTCGGGCAATGGTATGACGACTTCACGCAAGTTTCCGATGACACGGTTTACGAGCTTCTTCGGAAGGGTGCGAAACTTCAACCGACGGAGGCCGCATGAATGCCGCTGTGGAAACGATTCGGCGCTGTGCAGATCCCCTGGCCGGGGATGCTTCCGACTACGACGGCCTCATCGAGCGCTGCGAAAAGGCAAAAGTCGTCCTGCTCGGAGAGGCGACCCATGGCACACATGAATTCTATGAAGCGCGGGCGGATATCACCAAACGCCTCATCGATGAACTTGGCTTCAACGCCGTGGCTGTCGAAGCCGACTGGCCCGACTCGTGGAGGGTGAATGAATTTGTAACCGGTTCGGATGGCGACACGGCGGCTGCGGATGCGTTAAGCGGGTTCAAACGATTTCCGCAATGGATGTGGAGAAACAGCGATATGCTCGATTTCGCAGGTTGGCTCCGCGACCGCAACCTCGACTCGGGAAGCCACAAGGTTGGATTCTACGGCCTTGATCTTTACAGCCTCAACGAGTCGATGAAAGCCGTCCTCGACTACCTGCGTGAAACCGATCCCGCAGTGGCGCGGACATTTTCGCATCGCTACGCGTGCTTCGACCATTTTGGGGGTGACCCAAAGCGTTATGGCCTCTTCACCGGCACAGGAATTTCTAAGAGCTGCGAAGATGATGTTGTCGCCGCCCTTGCCGATCTACGCCGCAAAAAAGGAGCCTGGCTCGGACTCGATGGCCATCGCGCCGGTGAGGCCTACTTCTGCGCGGAGCAGAATGCCACCGTCGTCGCCGATGCTGAAAATTACTACCGCACGATGCTTCGCGGCGATGTCGAGTCTTGGAATCTCCGCGACCGGCACATGATGAATACCCTGCTTGCCATTTCCTCCCACCTGGAGGCTCTCCATGGCCAAGCAAAGATCGTCGTGTGGGCGCACAACTCCCATATCGGCGACGCCCGCGCCACTCAAATGGGCCATCGCGGCGAGTTCAATATCGGCCAACTCGCGAGGGAACACTTCGGCAGGGAGGCCGTGCTGATCGGCTTCACCACGCACAACGGCACAGTAACGGCAGCTTCGGATTGGGACGCGCCAGCCGAACGCAAAGCCATTCGCCCTGCCCTCGCCCCC
>CANKXQ010000181.1 GCA_947487745.1 Spartobacteria bacterium
TGCCGAGTTGAATGTAGGCACGCTGGGCGCGGATGCGGAGGGCTTCGCTGGGTTGCTTCTCATTCTGGAGCGCGGCGACGCTGGCATTCCACGCCATGTGCCAGGCCGCCATGTCCCAGTAGGGCAGGGAGCGGGGTTGGAGTGTGGTGACGGTTTCGAAAAGACCGGCCATTCTTCCCCACTCGGTGTTCTCCCATGCCGTATGGGCTTGAATCCACAGCAGTGCGGCGAGCGGTGAACGGAATCCGCTCAGCGCGGCGAGGAAGCCGGCTTGCCCGATGCGTTCGCGGAGATTGATGCTCAGCGTCGTCTTTTGAAAATGGGCAGCCTGGGCCTCGCGCTGAAGCATTGATTGGAGCGGTAGAACTGCGGCTCCAAAAAGGCAAAGCAAGGCAAGGGCCGCGATTTTCCTGCGGTTCATAGTTCCCGACTCGAGAAAACCAGCGCCGACAGCGCGAAATAGACGGCGACATACAATATGCCCAGACCCGCCGTGTTGAGAAAAAGGGCGAGCGGCACGGCGGTTCCGACAATGATGTCATCCGTGAGGTTGAAGGCTTGTAGATCCGGGAAAAGGAGCGCTACAGCGGCTGCGAGAAGGCGGGACCACCATTCCACATCCACACCCGAGAGCCAGTATTCCCTCGCTGTGGATTGCAGGTGGCCGATGAAATAAAGGGCCGCCGCCATGAGGATCGTAAAAATCGAGGAAGTCGCGAAGCTGGATATGAAAAGGGTCAGTGAGGCGAGGAGGGCTGATTTTATAAAAATAATGGCGATGCCCGGCAGGAGGTTGATGTTGAAAGTGGCATCCGTGACCTCTTTCACAGCCAGCGCAAGTTCCTCAGGCGAGGCGGCCGCGAGTTGGGCCCGTGTTTCCGCAAGAACCGTGCTCTCCCGCAGCCAGAGTGTTGCCAGAAAAAGTGCCGACATGAGCAGTGTGGCACAGGCTAGGAGGGCGATGATGCCAAGAAGTTTTCCGAGTAGGTATCTGTAACGCGGCACTGGCTTCGCGAGGAGCGTGTAGATCGTGCGGTCCTCCATGTCCTTGGGCAGAAAATTCGCTGTCGCAAGGATTGCTATGAGTGAGGTGAAGACCGACATCGCTCCGAGCGAAATGTCCTTCAGCATCTGGAACTGCTCTTGGAACGAGAATTTCGCCATGAAGGCGGAGTTTCCAATAATCAGAAGGGCAAAAATCAGGAGGAAAAAGAATACCTTCTGGCGGACAAGTTCCGTGAAGGTATTGCGTGCAATCGCAAGAGTGGCACCTGTGATTTTCATTTGCCGAAGGCTGTGCCCACATCCTTGCCGGCGAGGGCGTCTTGCATGCGGTTGGGAATCCTGCCGTCAATAATATGGCAGGTGATACCGGCCGCGTTGGCTTTGCGAACGGCTTCCAGTTTTGTCTTCATGCCGCCGGTGGATTCCTCGCCCTTGTCTGGCCGCACGAAACGGAATGCTTCTGCGATGCTTCGAACGCGCGGCACCCGCTCCCCTTCATGATCCATGAGCCCGTCGCTGCTGGTGAGGATGATCAAGCGATCGGCTTGAATGAGTGTGGCCACCTCGGAGGAGAGACGGTCGTTGTCGCCGAAGCGCAGTTCCTCGACGGCGACTGAGTCGTTTTCATTGATGATCGGAATGACTCCGTGTTCGATGAGGCGGTCGAGGGTGTTGCGGGCATTCTCGCGGTGCATCAGGCTGTCGATGTCGCCATGCGTGAGCAGGAGCTGGGCGACATTGAGGCCGTGTTTTTTGAAAGATGCCGTGTAGAGGCGCATCAACTCGGGCTGCCCCGCCGCCGCGCAGGCCTGCTTGCCGGGGAGGTCATCGGGGCGTTTTTTGAGCTTTAAAACCCGAACGCCCGCTGCGATCGCGGCGCTGCTGACCATGATGCATGCGTAGCCTTCGTTTTGGAGTTCGGCGATCTCCGCCGAGAGGCGCGTGAATTGTGCCTGGTCGAGGGACTTTCCACCGGGTGAGGAAAGCACGCCTGTGCCGAGTTTGATAACGAGTCGCTTCTTCATGGATGGGCAATCATTTGGAGAAAACCGCTCTCGAGGGCAAGCGCCTCCTGCACACCGGCGGAGAGCATGCGGCGGGTGCGCTCAAGGGCGTCGAGGCGTTTCAGGAGAGTCTTGGGTTCGTTCATTTCAGCGATGCGCTGGATGTTTTGAGGGCAATCCGCAGCAGGGCGGATTTTTTGCCGGAGGGCGGCGGCGAGAACCATGCCGAGGGCTGCGAGGAAACGCTCCCGCTCCCTGAGGACAGTGGACTCCCCCTGGGCCTTGATCTGGTCCTCGCGGGTGTCCTTCCAAGTTTTATCAATCGAGTCGCGGTATTGCTTGAGCTGCTCTTTGAACTCGGATTCGAGGCCATCGGTGGCCTGCTCGCGGATTCCGGCCATGGCCGCTTGGAAGATGCGAGTGAAGCGTAGCGCCGTGCCGGCATCTGGCCCGCCTTTGTGAAGTAGCGCATTTTCAAATGCCCTTGCGATGGATGCCGTGTTCTCGTCTTGCACTGACTCCGTCGGCGATTGCAGGGGAACCGTGATGCAGCGCGAGAGGATGGTGGTCAGGACGGCATCGCGGAGAGTCGTGGTGAGTAAAATGTGCGAGCCTGTGGGAGGTTCTTCCAATGTCTTGAGAAAAGCATTCGCGGCCTGGGGTTGGAGGCGGTCGGCATCATGGATCACAGCCACCTTGTTTCCGCCCGCCAGCGGCTTCATGTGCAGGGCCTGCTCGAGTTCGCGAATCTGGTCGGTGACGATGCGGCGGGATTTCGACTCCGGCGCGGCTTGGTGGAAATCGGGATGGGCCGACACATTCTCCGGACTTGTCCCAAGAATGGTCGCAGCAAGATGTGTTGCGAGCCATTCGCAACCTGAGCCCGGGGGGCCTGACAGCAGGTAGGCGTGGGCAAGTCGTCCCGCGTTTCGGGCTTCGATCAGTCGCTCAAGTGCTTTCTCCTTGGGAAGGGCCATGGGACATAAAATCTCGCGAAAACGGCGGCATCCGTCGAATCAAATTCCGCCCTGCTCGCGACTGCGAAGGCCTATTTTGAAGCAGCTTTGTCGCGGTATTGGATGTAGCCGGTGCGGACAGCTATGTAGGGATCGATCGCATTCTGGGTGGCTGCATCGTAGAGGTTGATTCTGGTATTCATGTTCCGCGCAGCGCTCGGCCCTGATACCGCCAAGGCTGTCGCGCCTGTGACTCCGCCATAGGCGAGCCAGGAAACTGGGTTGAGCGCGTAGTCGCCCGCCATTCCCACCGTGTCGCGCACACTTCTCGGTCCGAGCACAGGCAGGACGACATAGGCTCCCTGGCCGCTGCCCCACTTTGCAAAAGGCTGGCCGGTGTCCGCTGGGGGGATGTTTGCCAATTCAGGAATACGGTCGCTGACCCTTAGGATGCCTCCCACGCCGGCCACCGAGTTCACCACAAACTTCCGCGTCTCGAGATCAGCGCGCTTGAACTCAAGCTGCAGGGCGTGATTCACCACGCGGACTGGATACTCCACATTGTCGAACACATTGTGAATCGCCTTCCGGGCGGGTGAGGGCAGGACAAACTCGTAGGCTTTGGAAAAAGGACGCAGCACATAGTTGTAGAGCTGATGGTTCAGCCAGAAAGTGCCCCGGTTCAGAGGCTCCGCAGGGTCGGGAATGCTGGCAACTTGGCTGTATTCGTCGAGGTCATCACCCGCAGGCGCGGGAGCCGCTTTTTTCTGGATTCGAATCGTGGGATCCTTCGACTCGGCG
>CANKXQ010000182.1 GCA_947487745.1 Spartobacteria bacterium
CTCATCCCAGTAGCAGAGGTGGTCGGAGAGGCGCATTTCAGGCATCACGAGCGGGAGGGTGGGAATCGGGTGTCTGGAGAATGCGTCATCGAATCTGGCGAGGAAGGAGGCCGATTGCTCGTCGCCGACAACGGCGATGTAGTTGCCAATTGTCGGGTCGATTCCACGGGAGCGAGTGAAGGCGAGTGTTTCTTCAGGCATCCCGTAGAGCGTGGGCAATTCCTGCGAACCGGGCTTGTCTGTGAAATACCCGAGGCTTTCGAGGCAGATCATGCCTTGGATGTTGTCGCCGTTTTTCCTGCAGGATTGGGCATGAACGCGGCTGCCCATGGACTCGTTGGTGAAATGGGGAGGCTCTTCGTTCGTGTAGGCGACGAAGCGGATATTTCGTGGGGGATTCTCGGACTCCATGAGGAGGCGCGCGGTTTCGAGAAGAATGGCCACGGCGGAAATGTTGTTATCCGCTCCTGGCGTGCCGGGTGCCGAGTCATAGTGCGCACCGAGAGTCGCGAGGCACGGCTTCGAGGTTGTGGCAATCAACGCGATCGACTTGGAAAGTCTGGCGCGTAACGCCGAATCCAGACCGTGAAAAGAACTCCTCGATGAAATCTGCAGCACGCGAAAGCCCGGAGGGATTATTGCGAAGATTGCGCTCTTCGAGGGATAGGGCTTCGGAGATTTGAAAGAGGCGTCGTTGGAGATCACCGGGGCTTCCAGGAGGCAATTTATTCATGGGAAAAAGGTATCCCAAAACAGGTGTGAGCAACACAAAAAGCGGGTGTTTTTTTGAAGGCGAAATGAGGGTTTGACAAATCTCATGAAATCGTCGCAGAGCAAGGCAGAATGCCGCTCAAGAGGCTTTCTATTACTCCGAAGAGTGATACATTTTCAGTATGTGGATTCTCACCAAAATCGGCTTCTATTCGATCACCAAAAAACCCTCCCGCAAAAACGCGAATTCGTCGCAGCCAAGCTCACAGCAGCCGCAGCCTCGCTCTACCGCAGCCTGCCGGATGACATCGCGAACCAACTCATCCTCGACCGCGATCCCCATGGAAATGTGCAAGTCGCCCGCATCGACACCCAGCGTCTCCTCATCGACCTCGTCGAAGCGCGCCTGAAGGAAATGAAAGCCGCAGGCACCTACAAAGCCAGCTTCTCGCCCCAGCCGCACTATTTTGGCTACGAGGGCGGCTGCGCCGTGCCGTCGAACTTCGATGCCGACTATACCTATACCCCCCTGCTTCACCGCCCCCTTCTCCTGCGCGAGGGACTCACAGGCTACATCTGCTCCGTTCGCGGCCTCACAAAACCCGCCGCCGACTGGCAAGCGGGCGGCATCCCGATGGCCCAGATGATGAATTTGGAGCGCCGCCACGGCAAAATGGTGCCCGTCATCAAAAAAGCCCTCGTCGAACTCAACGGTCCGGCCTTCAAGGAATTCGAAAAACACCGCGCCAGCTGGGCGAAAGAAACCCAATACGCATTCCCAGGCCCAATTCAATACTTCGGCCCGGCCGAAGTCTGCGACCGCCCGACCATCACTCTGGAACTCGAAAGCGGTGCATTTTAGAGTCTCATTTCAAAGTTTTTTCAACAAGACGGTTGACCCCATGGCGCAATTTTGATCTAACGATCCGCTCATTCAGGGAGGAGCTCCAAATTGGAGGAGCTCTGATGCAGTGCCTACAAAGTGTCTGTTTAATCCAAAATTAATATGTCAAATTCTAACATGCCGGATGGCGAATTATTTTTATCAACCATTAACCGATACGTTCCAGAGGTCATACAGACCATGGTAGGCGTCATGGCCACACCTGGAACGGGAAACGGCAACGCACCACAGCCATCAAGTTTGGTGGGCGTGACTGGTTCCATCGGACTGAGCGGAAAAGTCAACGGCATGGTTTATACCGCTTTCTCCTATGAACTAGCAAAGTGTGTGGCAGAAAAAATCCTTGGGGGGAGCGCCAGCGACCAAGATGTTTCAGATGTCGTTGCAGAACTCACAAACATGATCACGGGAAACCTCAAGTCCCAACTTTGCGATACCGGCTTCAATTGCAGCCTTAGCATTCCCAGCGTCGTAAAGGGTGATGATATCAAAGTCTCAGCAAAGACTGCATCCGTAAGCGTCCGAAATGACTACACGCTTGAGGGATGCCCCGGCAACTTGGTTGTTCAAGTTTTTGCCGCATTGGAACACTAACTTTTTAATATCTATGAGCTCACCGAAAATCCTTAGCGTGGACGACAGTCGAATGATCCACACTCTTATCAATAAAGGCTTTGCGCCTTACGATGTCCAGATGCTCTTCGCCAGAAATGGAGCAGAAGGTCTGGAAGTCGCCGCCAATGAAAAACCAGATGTCATTCTTCTCGACGTGACCATGCCTGTCATGGACGGCGTGGAATGCCTCGGTAAACTCAAAGCAGACCCGGCACTCAAAGACATTCCAGTTATCATGCTCACCGCCGAGGCGGGCAAAGAGAATGTGCTCAAGATCGCCAAAATGGGTGTCCGCGACTACATCGTCAAACCCTTCACAGAAGCAAACGTCGTTGACCGTGTTTCACGGCTGGTGGACCTCAAACACAAGGGGGCAGCGGCGCCAACTGCAGCCGCAGCAGGACTGGGGAAGAAACAGAAATCGGTAACAGATGCGCTGAAAATCCTCGTTGTTGACGAGCACCCGGCCATCATGGAGTCCATCCAAAAAGCGGTTTCAAATCGTGGTTGGAAAGTCGTGGGCTGTGCAAGCCCGACCGAGGCCGCTGCAGAAGTCGCATCGTCGGTGCCAGTGGACAATACACCCGACATTATTCTGGTGAGCCTTGCCTTTCCCAACAAAGCAGCCCTGACCTTCTACGCAACCGTGCGCTCGAATCCCGCATTGAGCAAAGTGCCGATTATGGGTCTCTGCGTCAAAACAGCCACTTTCGAGCAAAACAATGCGAAAGACACTGGATTTGTTGGCAGCATCACAAAACCTCTCGACCTGAAAGAGCTTCCAGACCGCTTGGTTCGCGCCATGGACTTGGATAACACGCCGCTCTTCTGCAGCATGGACGAGGATGCACTCGTTGTCTCCATACCGGAGGATCTGAGTGAGATCGGGTCACTCGACCTTGTTCGCTATTCCCGCGCCAGACTTTCCGGTCTCGTGAACTCAGGACACAACAAACTCATCATGGATCTGACCGGGGTGAAAAAGTTTGAAATCCCATTGCTCCGAGCCATCGCCTGCATCCTTGTCGAAGCAAAGGCCTTGGATATCGCTTGGCGCATCGTGGGATCGGATGATGACATCTTCACCCTGCCCACACTCGTTGCAAGCAACCAGAAAGTCGCGGCCTTCAAGGATATTAAGAATCCATTTGAGGGTCAGACCACGCTGGATATCTACCCAAATCGAGACGCCGCTAAAAAGGCGTTTTAACGATTAACCCTCACCATATCTTAAGTGAATCTTAGCCTCGCAAAAGCAGGACCCTTATCCAGAGAATCGCAATGGCTGGGATTCACTTCCTGCGGCCGGCAATACGCTTGTGACCTTCTCTGGGTCAAAGAAGTTCTGCGCTGCCCATCAGTTACTCCTGTCAAACTGGCTTCCTCCTATGTGCGCGGCGTAGTGCACTTGAGGGGCCAGATTTTAACGGCTCTCGACTTGGAGGAACGCCTCGGCCACCCCATCCCTGAAAATCGCCCCTCGAGCCGCTGCATCGTTTT
>CANKXQ010000183.1 GCA_947487745.1 Spartobacteria bacterium
GGGCGGACCTCCCGCGCTGAATAATGTGACTTGTCGGAACAACAATTGGTTTGCCGGCATTAGTGCCCTTGAGTTGGAGCCCTATTTCAAAAGTGTATTTTTTAAGGGCGTCCGATCCGGCGAGAATGAGATCGATAATTGTTGAGTTGATTTTGATTTTAGATTGGCGCGCGGCATCGAGGAGTGACTCGAGATCGTGAGCTAAATCCTGGATGGCGATGAGGCGGAGAAACCCAGCAGCACCTTTGAAAGTGTGAAAGGCACGGAAAATCGAGTTGATGGTTCCCGAGTTGCTTGGATTCTCCTCCAGAATGAGAAGACCTTGTTCAATACTCTGAAGAGAATCGACTGACTCAGCGTGGAATTCGTTGAGCAATTCAGCATCTTCACTGAGATTGAGCGTGATGGCCTTTTCTTCGGCAGCGACTGCTTCAGTAACCTTCTTGTCTGGTGCTGGAGTCGCTGAGGAAATTTTATTTCCTGAGGGAGTGGAGGAGTCAGGTTCCCATGATGAGGGCTGAGATGGGAGTGTCTTGTTGATCTCCCATGCAGCTATTGCTTCTCCGAACCATGCGTGCCACTCATTAAGCCGTTGGATGCTTTTTTCAGAAAATGTTCCCGCTCCATCAAATATTTCGCTGATCCAAGCTTGGCATAGAGCGATGCTCTTACAGATTTGCTCCGGAGCATTCTTTTCAAGCAAATCTTCAAGATCCATGAAGAAGCTGTTTATGGGAAGCAGACCGGTCTTCTCACCTGGGGTAACGAAAGCCAGTTCCACGGCAAAGCGAGTATGGATATCAAGAGCCTGCTTAGAAATGGATGAAGGTGAATTACTCATTAATCTGTAAGTCTAAAAAGTGCCCCAAGCAAAGGCTTTCAATCAATTCATACCCGCAAACTCCCTGTATAAAAAGTATTTTTAAATAATGAAGTTGCCGTGTCATTAAATGCTATTTGATTCATTCGCAACATGCCTTCAAAAATGGATTTGAGAGCCTTATTTTTATAGGGTGGGATACTGTGGCCGTGAGCAGGCATCGAAAAAAGGAGGCATTTCGTTCCCGCGCACTCAAAAATTCAAACGAGACTTGGCTTTATTGTCTTAATAAGTGATCGGGATAGTCTAAGGATGCTTTTTTTGCAGTTTGCAGCTATTCGTGGTGATATTTAGCTTTTTTGACCCTCAAGGATCGTTTCGAGATTGACGACGGCGCACTTTAGTTCCTCTGCTTGGGCGGTCATTTCCTCGGAGGCCGCAGCCGTTTCTTCCGCGCTGGCAGCGTTGGCTTGAGTGACCTTGTTCATCTGAGAAACGGCTATGTTGATTTGCTGAATGCCGGTGCTTTGGTCTTTGGAGGCGGCGGCAATCTGAACGATGAGCTGGTCGACTTGGCGGGCTTTATCCACAATCTGGTGAAGGCTGTCTTTGACCTTGGTGGTGATAATCACGCCCGTGTTACTCTTTTGGATCGCGTCATCAATTTTTACAGAGGTCTCCTTTGCGGCAGTTGCAGCGCGTTGGGCGAGGCTGCGCACCTCGTCGGCTACAACGGCAAATCCGGCGCCGGCCTCCCCTGCTCGAGCGGCTTCCACGGCGGCGTTGAGCGCCAGAATATTTGTTTGGAAGGCAATTTCATCAATCGATTTAACGATCTTTGAGATTTCGTTGCTGGAGTTTTTGATGGCTTCCATGGCAACGATCATTTCGCCCATTTCATCCACTCCGCTCTCAGCAGACTCTCGAGTGGAGGTGGCAATGTCCTTCGCATTGCCACTATGATCCGCATTGAGGGAAATCATGGACGCCATCTCTTCCAGAGCCGAACTCGTTTCCTCGAGCGAGCTCGCTTGTTCATTGGCGCCCTCCGCGAGGTTCTGACTCGAGGCTGCCACCTGGGCAGAAGCATCGGCAATCTGCCTTGAAGCACTGCTCAGCACTTCAGAAACCGTTTTCAAGGCTTTCGACAAGGATCGCGAGAATAGAGTCGAATAAATGATCGTGATGAGTGCCACTAACACGGCAAGACCAAGCATCATTGCCGTTCGATTGTTGATTGAGTCCTGAGCTTGGGCCTCGATTTTCTGATTTTCGGCCGTTGTTTCTTTGACAACTTGGTCAATGAATTTGCGATGCTCTTCGTATTTGCTGCGTAGGCTTCCATAGACAATTTCGTTCACCTTATCCTTCTCTCCATTGTCTAATGCTGGTAGGAGCTTCTCGTTAATAATCGCATAGAATTCCAAAGCGGGTTTCTTCGAATCATTAAGAAAAATCTGCTTCGTAGCGCTTTCCGGAAGTTCCGTTTTCCAAAAATCATGCCGCTGCAAATATTCCGCCTTGAGTCTGTCAAGGGTGTCTTTGAGGTCTTTAATTTTTGTAGGAGATGTTTCTCCAGCTAATTGAAGAGCAACAAGATAACTTTCGATGATGTAGGCGGGCGGCGGGAGAATATCTGCGATCACATCTTTCCCTCGAACGATATCTTTGTATATCGGACCATTAACCCTCAGAACGCTCAGCGTGTTGAATGCAAGAAAGCCAAATCCTATAAAAGATAAAACAAACAGGGCGATTTGAACATTAAGGCGTATACGAAGAGATTGGTGGTTCATTGGTCAAAGAGAGTTAGAAGTGTTGTTGCTAACAACGGCGCGGAACATCCCAAGCAGGTTCTCAATTTTTTACAACCCTCTTTTTGAATCGTTATCGACACAAATTTACCAAGGCTGTTATTCAGAAACCTGGTTGAAGAGGGACATATCCCAGAAATGGGAAGAGATACTTTTAGCCTGCGAGCGCTGCTTCAGTTTGGTCTGATCGTTGCAAGAACGCCTTTGGTATTTTTAGAAACGGCGCCGATGTTCCAGAGGAGGAATCCGCCGCGCGGACGGGGTGCGATGTTTTTTTCCAGTTGGAGCTGGCGTCTGATCTCGTCTGCGCCTCAGCCGAGGGAGGCGAAGAAACTTTTTACCATGCGGCGAGATTAAGAGGGAATCGCCGGCGATGGGAAGAGATACTTTTGGTCTTCAGGAGATAACTCAGTTGGGTCTGATCGTGGCCAGAACGCCTTTCGTGTTTTTTGAAACGGCACCGATGTTCCAGAGGAGGAATCCGCCGCGTGGGCGTGGGGCGATGTTTTTTTCCAGTTGGAGTTGGCGTCTGATCTCCTCTGCACCCCAGCCGTGGGAGGTGAGGCGATCGACGGCGATTCCGGGCACAATGGGAACACCTCTGGGATTCACGCTTGGGCTCCTCCACCAGCGGAGGAGAGAGGAGAAACTTTGGGGTCCTCCTTCGCGCCAATAGAGTTGAGGGGCGAGATAGTCGACCCAGCCGTTTTTCATCCAGGCGACCGGGTCGGCGAAGAGTTGGTTGTATTGATCGACACCGGCTTTGACATCCGCCGGGGCGCCTTTGGTGTAAATGCCGAAAGGGCTCACGCCAAACTGGAGGCCGGGGCGTGTGGAGTGGATGGTTTGGCTGAGTTCGCGGATGAGGGCGTTCACATTTGCCCGCCGCCAATCGGCCTTGGCGAGATTCCCCCCGGCAGCGCGGTATGCGGCGTAGGTTTTGTCATCAGGGAAGTTGGGCAGTCCGCCTTTTTCCGTGGGGTAGGGGTAGAAATAATCGTCGAGGTGAACGCCGGCTATGTCGTAGCGGGTCACGAGATCGCGCCCGACCGCGTGGGTGGGGCGGCGGAC
>CANKXQ010000184.1 GCA_947487745.1 Spartobacteria bacterium
CATTGCAAAAAGACTCGATGGCGCCAACGCGCAGCCTATGGCCACCGCCGTCGAAAATCGTTCCGATTTCCGCTACGCGAAGAACGCCCGCCACTCGCCGTCGAAAATCGTTCCGATTTCCGCTACGCGAAGAACGCCGCCACCATCCGTCGAAAATCGTTCCGATTTCCGCTACCTGTAGCGGAAAATTGAAAATTTTTCGGCCCCCTGATCCGAGTCGTCAGGCTATTTGGGGTCGCGAAGAATTTTTCAAGGCGCTTCCCATCGCGTCCGACAAGTTTTGGGCCTTCAAGCACAACTCGGCTGCTTTGAAGATGTGCTCCTGGGTCATCGCGGTCTCCGTCCGATGAAGGCAGTCTTCGATAAGTTGCCCGAAAAAGGGAAAGCCAACACGGCCCTGGCACGGAATGCGGTGCTCGCCTTTGGAATCCACCAGCAACAACTGGTCGGGGCCGTTACTGGTGGTGACATCGATGTATTTGCGAAGTTCGATGTAGCCCTCGGTGCCCAGAATAAAAAGGCGTCCATCCCCCCAGCTGCCGAGACCCGCAGGAGTGAGCCAATCCACCCGGAAATAGCCGGATGCCCCGTTGTCGGCTGCGAGCGTGCAGTCGCCGAAGTCCTCCAACTCGGGATGAAGCGGGTTGGCCGTGTTGCGGGCTGCCGCATGAAGAATGCGGGCGTCACGAGCTCCGGTGAAAAAGAGGAACTGCTCGCATTGGTGGCTGCCGATGTCGCACAGGATGCCGCCGTATTCGCGTCTTTTGAAAAACCAAGGCGGGCGCGCGTTGGCATTGAGGCGGTGAGGGCCGGTGCCAAGCGTTTGAACCACCCGGCCTATCGCACCGCTTTGCACCAGGCGTCCCGCCTCCACGGCACATTCGACATGAAGGCGTTCACTGTAGTAGACGGTGTATTTTTGACCTGTCCGATCCACAGCTTGGCGCCCCTCCTCGAGTTGTTCCAGCGTTGTGAACGGGGTTTTATCGGTGAAGTAATCTTTTCCCGCATCCAGCACACGACCGCCAAGGGGCCCGCGCTCGCAGGGCACAGCCGCAGCGGCGACCAATCTCACGCTCTCATCCTCAAGAACCTCTTCGAGACTGCGCGCCGCTCGCGCGCCGGGAAAAGCCTTTTGGAATGCGGTGACCTTTTCCGGATCCGGGTCGAAGACCCATTTGATCTCTGCCCCGGCTTCCACAAGCCCGTTGCACTGGCCGTAGATGTGGCCGTGGTCGAGATGGACAGCGGCGATTTGAAACTCGCCCGGGCCGCATACTTGATTCCGGTGCCCCTTGGGGGCGTGTGTCATGCCGTCGGAACTCATAATCAATCCTTCGAGCAAATGTGATCCGCAAGATACCGGAACGAACGCGCCAGCGCATCCACAGGATCCCCTTCGCAGGTGTCCTGTTCAACAATGAACCATTGGCAGCCGGATTTTTCCGCCGCCTCGACAATTCGTGCAAACGAGAGGTTGCCTTCTCCAAGTTCGCAGAACTCGGGCTGGTTATTTGTCCGGTCGCGCGCTTTCTTCCCGCAAATTCGGGAAGGGCACAACGACCGGTTTTCGATCTCCCAACTCACAAGTCACATCATACTACAGGAAAGAATAAAACCACTGATTACCCGGATTAACACGGATATGAAGAACTGGGCACGCGTGCATTCTCTGCGCGAATGGGGCAGGGTAAAACAAAAACTCTGCAAGCAGGCTTGATCGATTTTTGCTTTTTTTCTGCCAATCCCAGCTAACTGGGATCATCCGTGCCCAGAAATCCGTGGTTGGTTCTTCTCCAACTGCGCCCGCTCGTGGGTTGCTTAAAACGATCCTGCTTTCCGCCTCAGTGCTTCTTCTCTGGCACCAGAAAGGAAACCAGAATCGAACCGCCGATGAGTGTCGAGATGATGGCGAGGGACCATCCAATCGGGAAGTGGCCGCCGAAGACTTGGTTGAGCCAGACCATTTTCAAGCCGACGAAGATGAGCACGAGACCGAGTCCGTATTTCAGGAAGCGGAATTTGTGCACGACGCCCGCCAAGAGGAAGAACATGGCGCGGAGTCCAAGGATGGCGAAAATATTTGAGGTGAATACGATAAGCGGTTCCTTGGTGATTGCGAAAATAGCCGGCACGCTGTCCACCGCGAAGACGATGTCGGAGATTTCCACCAAGATCAGCGCGACCAAGAGCGGGGTCGCCATGCGGACGCCATTGTGGTGGGTGAAGAATTTCTGGCCATCAAGATTCGGGCTGACAGGCAGGAACTTCTTCAAGAGCCTCAAAACGGGGTTCTTCTCGGGCTCTACGGGCTTTTCCGGGGCGAGGAGCACCTTGATGCCGGTCACGATGAGGAACACGCCGAAGAGAATGACGACCCAGTAGTATTGGATCAGAATCGAACCCATGGCGATGAAGATGCAGCGGAAGATCAGAGCCCCGATAATGCCGTAGAAGAGGACCCGGTGTTGGTATTTGCTCGGGATATTGAAGTATGTGAAGATCACCACAAACACGAAGATGTTATCCACCGACAGCGCCTTCTCGACGATGTAGCCGGTGAAAAATTGCAGTGTGCTCCGCTGGGCCGCCTCCGCCGGGTTGAATCCCGGAATCGCCATGAGCCGCTCGCAATTCTGCAGACGGTAGGCTGCGAATTCTTGGAAGAGGAAACCAAAGACCACCGCCATGGCCACCCAAATGATACTCCAAGTGAGCGCCTCGCGGAATCCCACCTCATGCGCGGTCTTGTGAAAAAACCCGAGGTCGAGCGCGAGCACGAACAAGACAAAAACAATAAACGAAGCGTAGAACCACCAATACTCGGCAAATGGAAATAACATCATGGCGGCGAGACTGGCTGATTTTCGTTCATTCGGGAATGATGAAGAAATAAAATAATCGTTAGGTTTAACCTAATTTTAGCTCATCACAGAATCCCTTCTTTCCAACCCCAACTTCCCGCCTGTAGCATGTGGCCATGCCGAGTTCTTCCTCAACTCATCCTGTTTCGAAGCGCCCATGAAACTCACCAAACGCGGCGAATACGCCCTGCGCGCGTTGATCGACATGGTCCTTGCCCGCGAGGCCGGTAGGGAGCTCATCCCTCTCAAGGAGATTTCCGCGCGCGAAAAAATCCCGCTCCCGTTTCTGGAGCAGATTTTCGTTCAACTGCGCGAGGCCGGCATCGTCGATGGCAAGCGCGGCAAGCACGGCGGCTTCTTTCTCGCAAAGCCCCCTGAAAATATCTCGATGGGTGAGGTCGTGCGTCTCATCGACGGACCCCTCGCACCGATCGGATGCGTGAGCCACACGGCCTACACCAAATGCTCCTGCCCCGACGAGGAGCACTGCGGCCTCCGTCTTCTCATGCTCGATGTGCGCAACGCCATCGCCAACATCCTCGATCGATACAGCCTCGCCCAAGTCTCCGAAGTCTCCCTCAAAAAACTCCGCCAGGATGGCCTCCCGATTCCGTTCGCCGCTCCCATGAAGCGGTCCGGCTCGGATGCCGATTATCAAATCTAAAAGGCCTGGTCCGAGCCACTCCCTGCCGATTTTTTTAGCAGTGCAGATTCGAGCCGTTCCAGTCGGGAACTTTTCTCCGTGTCTTTGTGTCTCCGCGAGAGACTTTCGCCGGATCAACTCTTGGTTTTTCCTTAAAA
>CANKXQ010000185.1 GCA_947487745.1 Spartobacteria bacterium
CACCCACATCCGCGCCAACATGGCTGTGAACCGCGGTGAAGGAGGCGCTCCCGTTCTAAATCTGAATGGCGAGGTCATAGGAATCCTCGTCGCACGCATCAACGACAGCGGCTCCTGCCATATCCTTCCAATCCGCGCCGCCGAAAAAATCCGCCACGACATGGCCCGCTACGGAGAACTCCGCCACGGCTGGGTGGGCGTGGAAGTCGAAGACGCCCCGGAACCCGTCAACGGCACAACGGCAAAAATAACCGCGCTGAACCCCAGTGCGAAAGCAGCCGAGCAAGGACTCCAGCCCGGAGACATGGTCAACGCCATCGGCACAACCCCCGTGGCATCCAGCGAAGATGTTCTCGACGCCTCCTACTTTCTCACGGCCGGAGAGTCGGCCGATGTCAAAATAACCCGCGACGGCCAGCAGATGAGCATCAAAGTCACCCCAAAGCTCCATCCCCTCACCCCAGCCAAGCCTCTCCACGCTGAGGCCCCGCAGCAGCCCTGACCTCCCATCCTCCCACGAAGTCCAATCCTCCGCGCTGTCAACTGCGCCCGACTTGAACCAAAAATTTGGACGATCGTCCAAATTTTTGGTCGGTTTTTGAGTGGGCAAAATGCAAAAAAAACGGGCACCGGCTTTTCAGCTCGGTGCCCGTTTGAAGTTTTAAAGGCTTCTATTAACGACGGCCGAAGTCGCGGCGTCCGCCGCCACCACCGCCACCGCCACGGCGGTCATCACGACCACCGCCGCCACCGCCACGGAAGTCGCGGCGAGGGCCATCGAAGCGTCCGCCGCCGCCGCCACCGCCTGCTGGACGGTCTTCGCGGGGACGGGCTTCATTGACTGTAAGGGCGCGACCGTCGAGGTCTTTGCCGTGGAGTTGCTCGACGGCTGCTTGAGCCTCGGAATCGGATGCCATCGTGACGAAGGCGAATCCGCGGGAGCGGCCAGTGAATTTATCTTGCATTAGCATGACTTCGGAAACCGCACCGCACTGCGAGAACAGGTCCTGAATGGCAATTTCTGTCGTATTGAAGGACAGGTTGCCGACGTAGAGTTTATTACCCATGGTATTTACTATATTTAACGCATTAGAGATCGAGGCCTGTTCCCGACTGCCGGGTTTCAAACTGCCCGGGGAGTTTTCTCTCCGGGATGTCCACCAAATCCTGATCAAATCTGCAATGCCCTTATTCGCCTTTTTTCAGAGCTTGGCAAATAGTATTTGAGAGTATTTTTTTCGAGATGGTTGACGGCGGCGGCTGTAATCGGGAAGTTGAAAGGAGATGAGACTTTCGAGATGCATCCTGATTCTGCTGGCGGCGATTTGTTTTTCCCCTCTTGTATTTGCCCAGCAACAAATGCGTGTGCCGTTCAACTTCCAGTGGGGCGAATCCCCTACACGCGTGGAGCAAAGCCTGGTGGGGATCAAAGCAAAAATCACAGAGCGCAAGGTCGTGGACGGGCGGACGGTTTATGTGGTGGAGGGCATCCCGCAGAAGCAGCTTCAGCGCGCCTTGTTTTATTTCCGGAACGATATGCTGAACGAGATTGAGCTTCACTTTGGGGACAGTTCGTGGGACTCGCCGAGATACGATCTGTTTTTCGAGGAGGTGCGCCGCAATGTGGATTCCAAATACGGCATCGGCCGACTACTCACTCGCTCACGCAACCGCGAAGGCGATGTGCTGCAGACGCTGGTGGGATATCAATGGATGCAGGGCAGCATCGCTCTCCGACTCTATCTCTTCACAGCCGAAAAAGACCCGAATGCCCTGCGGGTGCTTAGCCTCCACTACAAGGAGGCTTAGAGCGCCAATCTGCCAACCTGCGCGGTGAGGCGAGATTTAGAGAAACTCAAAATCGGCCACCACGGCGTGATGATCCGAAACGTCCGTCTTCTCAACACGCTGGGAAACGGGGCTCAGCGGGGCATTGAAAAATAAGTGATCCGTCACAAATGGCATACGACGCCAGGTGACTTCCTCATTTTGCACCGTGCGAAATCCTGCATCCTCAAATTGGCGCACGATTGACTCGCCAGGAGCGGAGTTCATATCCCCCGCGAGAATTAGCGGTTCGCCTCCGACCGCACGCAGCCTTGATTCCACGATGGATCGCTGCTCAGGATGCGCATCACTCGAATCTCCGATCATAAAAAAGGCCTGAAGATGGGTGTTGAGAATCCGCAAGCGCCGACCATCCATCGTTGTCAAAACCTCAAGCAAAAGCCTCGGTGAGGCGCGGCGTTTTTTGCCTGCGAACTCGAACTCCAACTCCGCAGCGGGCAGGTCGGTTTTCTGGAAGCCGGTTAATTTTGTTCGTGAGAAAATGGCGAGCCCGAGCCCGAAAGGAAGCTCGGTGTCGTTTTTCAGGGGATACGAAAAGACAGAGTCGTAGCCGGGGAATGCCTTTCTTAAGGCTGTGTAGTTTGGCGGAGGGTCGACTTGCATGCCGCCATCGTGGCCCTGTTCGACCTCTTGGAGACACAGAATATCGGCATCGAGCGTCTTTAAAAATCCAACCACCGCATTCAGATCAAGCACAGGAGGGAAGGGATCGACATCACTCCAAGGCTGGCCGTTTTGCATATTGAATGTGGCGACACGAAAGGACATTTGAGATTTTTGAATCAACTCAGACTCTGGACCGAAGAGTGTCGAACGGGAAACATTGTTCAAATCTTTTTTTTAGACCTTTTCAACACTTCCTAGCCAATTCCAAGGGCTGGCTTTTTTGAAACGCGAACATGCCGAGGATCACGAAAAAAACCAAAGCGAGAAGGGGTTTGAACCAAATGCGCGTGAGTTTATAAATATCGCCGTAGCAGTCGGACCCGAGTCCGATGCATATAAAAACCAGAATCCATACAACGGGAGTCATGATTTTTTGCCTCAGGAGCATCGCCGCAAAGAGTGCAACAAACGGGGAGAGAATGATGTAGGAAACCGCTTCCGTGCGGGGGTTGAAGACCATGAGATAAGCGGCGGACAGAGCCGTCACCAGAAACGGGGCGATCGCGGCCGGGTAGATTTTTTTGAGCCTCCAAGCGAGTGCGAGCGTTATCAAGGCAAACGCGGCGCGGACTGGGAACCATTGTTTATCGGGCAGGTCGAATCCGAAGGTTCGAAACATGGCGGCGATGTCGTCGTAGTTGTTGCCCGGCGGAATGCTGGCAATGGTCACCTGCTTGATGCACATATGCCACTGGTTCAGAACATAGTTTGGATCGTAGTGTGCAAATGAGAGCGTTGCAAAGACGAGTATTCCCAGCGGCAACCTCCACCACAGGGGCCGGTAAAGGGCTCCGATCAGCAAAAGTGGAACGAGTCCGAGAGGCTTGGCGATGACGCCCAAAATCAGCCACGCCGCAGCCGACCACCAGCGTTTTTCTGCAACACAGAGGGCCGTGAGAATCATCGAGGCGGCCAGGAGCATATTAAATTGTCCGTTTTTCCCGGCCGTGAGCGAAGCTGGCAGGGCCAGCACGGTCACCAAGCAGAAGAGGCTCTCCGTTGTGGCATCGGTTTCAAAAAAGCGGCACATTCTCCAGATCGCCCAGCCGAAAAGTCCAATCGCAAAAGCGCGGTAAAAAACCTCGCCAAGCC
>CANKXQ010000186.1 GCA_947487745.1 Spartobacteria bacterium
CGGTGGAGCCGCCGCACCCACGCTCACCGGCCTCCCCGGCGACTTTCTACCCAAGCCGCTCGAGTTCCGATTGGCAAAAATGGAACCCCTCGGCGACGAGTGCCTCCTCCATTTCAAAAAGAAAAAGCATTGGTCGAAAGATTTGACCCGGCACCGACACCAAGACTAATTGTCAAACATGAAGACGCGCATTTTTTACTCCCTTCTTGCAACCATCACGCTTTTCGTCAGCACCGTTAACGCACAGGTTCTCATTTACGATCTCGCTTTGGATAAGACTGGCCGAAGCGTGAATTACACATTTTTCGACAGCGGTTATCTTGTGGTCGATCTTGCGGCATCCACTTTCTCATCCGTAATTGTCCTGACGGACCCCAATACATTCCGTTACTATCAGACAGCCGGGCTTGTTTCCGGCAGCTACGAAACGATGCTCGACTACTCCGGCTACAACCATGCTGTCATGTATGGAATATCCTCGGGCGCCGACAATGCCGCCTTGCAGGTCATCGGCGACATCGAATCGAACAGCAATATCGGTGGAGAGCAGCGTTCCATTCTTGCAAAAAAACTCCAAGGTTACTTCATGGCCAGCGGTGCCCAAGTTGATGCCATCACAGGTAACAGCACGACCTCCAATAGCACCACAAGAGCTTTTGAATATGGTTATGCTGGCTTCAGTAAAGCCACCGCGATCTACAACATAAAACTTACCAAGCAAGCGAACAATGAAGGATATGGCAGCGCAGCGGCACTCAATCTGGTCGGGCAAATCCTCGCAAATCGCGGAGTCCCGGGCTACACACCCACACCGACTCCCACCCCCACACCGACTCCCTGATTTTACCCATCGGGGAGCCCTTGGTGAATATATTCTGAGCCTCCTGATTTATTCCTAAATCCAGGGCCTGCATGGCCGATAATAATGTTTGTCAGGCGCACCACGCACCTGTCCGACTGCGGAACGGACTCCGCACAACCAGACAAAGGATATGTCGTTCACCATTAAAACCAACAATGCCTCCGCGTTTGCCGCCAACGGGCTGCAGGAGAGGCACGCCCACGACCGGCGCACCGAGCACCGGCCGCACCATCCCGCACGCCATCAAGGAACGCTCAATGATTCCTGCGATTTGACCCATTCCGGCAAGACCGGCGCGAGCATCCGTGAGGCGGGGGATTTTCAAGCCCACCTGAATGAATCGCTTTCCTTCCTGCAGACGCAGGATTCCGCTCTCGGGCAGATCGAAAATCTTTTTGTGAACTCGCCCGAGCATGAGGATTTTCTCCATATTTTCGAATCGCTCACCGGCGAGAAATTCAATGGTCTCGACCTCTTCAGCCACGACAGCGAAGAGCAGCCTCTTTATGTCCACACTCCCGAAAGCGCGGAGACGGTTTGCATTCATCGGCCGCTCTTGAGTGTCAAAAACCCCGCACCCGTGCTGCATGAATCCATCCTCGCTGCTCGGGAGGAGAACCGGAAAGAACAAGCCAAGCTGCGCGAAATTTCCGACTCCACCGTGAACAGCCACGCCCGCGTCGAGATCGCAGCTCCGAAAATTTCGAATCCCGAATCCGCGAAGCAAACAGCGGCACTCTCCCAACAGCGTCTCCTCGCGGACGCCTCCACGGCGCTCACCGGGCAAGCCAACTCCGCCCACGAAGCTGTCCTGCGGCTCTTTGCCTGAAACGGCATGCTCGCCTGTTTTCGGCGTTGAAGAATCCCTGTCGACATCCCTCGCTTTGGGTGGGCCTTGGCGGCGCGCTTGGTGCGCTTTGTCGATACGGCGTTGAGCAGGCGTTCACTGCCCTCGCGCACGGCAGTCCCGGATTTCCCTGGGGCACTTTCGGAGTCAATATAAGCGGAGCATTTTTTTTAGGATGGATCTTGGCGCGTGCTGAAACCGGCGCGGATGGCGGCGACTGGTTGCGTTGTTTCGCAGGGATCGGATTTTGCGGCGCATTCACCACATTCTCCTCGGTGAATCTGGAAATGCTCGAAATGATGCGCTCGCAGGCGGCCTTGCTTGCAGGCGTCTATTTTGTGTCCAGCTTCGCGTGCGGAATCGCTGCCGTGTCACTTGGCACCATGCTCGGGATGAAAAAGCAAGCGGCCCGGCCATGATCGAAATTCTGCTCATTGCCTTGCTGGGTTCCACCGGCGCGCTTGTGCGCTATCACCTCGGAGGCTTTGTCCACACAAGCGCAAACCGCGCGCTGGCATCCGAAGCAGAATTTCCTTTCGGAACGCTTTTTGTGAACGCACTTGGTTCGCTTGTTCTGGGCCTGATCGCCGGGCTTTGTTCACGAGAAATGATTCCACAAATTTTCTATTTCGCCATTGGCGTGGGCTTCTGCGGATCACTCACCACATTTTCCACGCTGGCGGTCGATCTGCAGCGCTTTCTTCGCGACGGGCGGGTTTCTTTTTTTGCGCTCTACCTTGTCGCCTCGGCTGCGAGCGGTCTCGGTGCCACAGCGCTCGGCTTGGCAGCGGCCCAGATTGTCCGCTAAAGCCGGTTTTTAGGTGACGCGGGAAGGCAAGAAATTGTCCGACGATGGCGCAGATTGCTCCACATTTTTCGAGCAAATAGCTTGCAATTTTTTTCAGAAAAACCTATCGTGCCGCGCTCTTATGCCAAACCTAACCAAAAATAATCTGGTCAAACAAATCAGCGAAAAAACCGGCCTAACTCAACAGGAGGTTTTCAGCGTGGTTCAATTGACACTCGAAGGAATCACTGAGGGGCTCGCCACGGGAAACAATGTTGAACTTCGCAACTTTGGTGTTTTTGAAGTCCGCCTCACGAAAAAACGCATCGGACGCAATCCTAAAAAGCCTCTGGAAACAGTGGACATTCCTCCGCGCGCCATCGTCAAATTCACCTCTGGAAAGATCATGCGCCAGCGCGTGCTCCTTCGCACTGAAGAGTTGCACCGCGCAAAGGCGGCTTAATTCCACTCCCGGCGACTGGCTTATCTGTCGCCGAAGGAAATTCCGACCGATCTGGCAGCTGCCACAGTTTCAGAATTCGCGTCCACCGTGCGTAGCGTGCCCACAGCCTTGGCTATGGGCACGCCGCCAACGTGATATTGCAGGTAACTGACCATCTGGCCAAATTTCCTCTCCTCGATCAGGCGCACGGCCCCAACTCCAAAGCGCGTGGCCAAAATCCGATCCAGCGCGCTGGGCGTTCCACCCCGTTGGAGATGCCCCAGTGCGACGGACCGAGCTTCCTGACCAGTCGACGTTTCGAGTTGTTCGGCCAGGCGCTCCCCGATGCCGCCCAAGCGGACTTCGCCTTTGGCGCGGAGTTTCGCCTTCTTGGTGCTGAGTTCCTTTCCCAATTCCTTGGCGCCTTCGGCGACCACGATCATCGTGCTGCCGAATCCATCCTGCGTGCGGTTTTTGATCAATTGCACCAATTTATCCATCTGGAAGGGGATCTCTGGCAAAAGAATCACATCCGCACCTCCGCCAAGTCCACCGTGAAGGGCAATCCAGCCCGCATGGCGTCCCATCACTTCCACCACCATCCGACGCTTGTGGCTGCGCGCGGTCGTGTGGAGGCGGTCTAGGGCATCGACCACCACGG
>CANKXQ010000187.1 GCA_947487745.1 Spartobacteria bacterium
CAGCCTTTGGCGTGGAGTTCGGAAATGGTGGTTTGTTTGCTCACTTTTAGGACGTTTGACATCGCCCCATTGAGCGCGCTTTCCAGCGCTTCCAAAAGGGCTCTTCAGACCGTCGAAAAGTGGTGCACTTTGAAGTGACCGCGAGTGGTGCATTTTAAGTGACCCCTGACAGAGAGCTTGGGGAGCCCTTGGGCCAGCCTTTAGCAAGGATGGAGAAAGGGATATGAAGACGCTATTCATCGCACTGGAGGGATTCACGGGGCCGGCCTTCCGCCGCGCTCGCGAACTCGGCACTCTCCCGGTGCTCGACGCATGGTGTGCCTCGGGAGGGATTGCTGATCTCCACTTCCCCTTGGCAGATATGCGCGCGGCGATGCTTGTTTCCACGATGACCGGTAGCTGGCCGAATCAGCATGGGATTCTCACGGCTGAAACTGGCGATCCGGCTACCAAGACGCTGCGCCCCGCGACGCCTGCAGACCGTTTCCGCCCCGCTCTCTGGGAACTCCTCGATGCCAATGGCGTGCGCTGTCTCAGCGTTGGCTGGCCACTCTCAATAAATGGCAGGACAAGCCACGCAGCCATCGTCTCCTCGGAATTCGGGCTGGTTACTGCGGACTCCAAATCATCACCCACTTCGGCGCTATACCCCGCCTCTCTTTCCGAGAAACTTAACGAGTGCATCCTGCATCCCGAGGAACTCGACCCGGCAGCCATCGGTAGCCTCATACCCAGATGGTTGAGCGTCGATCCCTCGCTGGATGCCCGACCTGGAATCATAGGCAGGATTCTTGCGGAGAATGTCTCCCGCCACGCGGCTTTTCTGGAACTGATCTCATGCGAGGAAGCGAGAAACTACGGATTTGCCACACTGTGCCTCAGCATCGTCGGGGAACTTGCCAGTCTCGAGCGGGCCAGCGAATCGATGGCGGATGGGCTGCTGGAGGGGCTCTCAGATCGAGGGCTTCCCTTGCTGAATGCCTTCCTCGAGGCAATTCTCAACGCCATTCCGCCGGAGACGAATCTGATCATCGCGGGAATCCCCCATGTGGAGACGCCTGAGGCGGGCGGGTTTCTACTCATCTCTGGTGGCGCCTTTGTTGCTGGTTCACTGCCCAAAAGTGTGGGCATCACTGAGATTGCCCCCCTGGCCTTGAGTTCCTGCGGTTTTCTCCCCGTGAATCTGCCAAACACCCGGCTGGTCTCCCTGATACGGAAGGACTTTTCATTGCAAGTTTCCCAAACAGAGCCTGTGCGGCATCCAGCTCAGGAGAGCCCGGACTTTCATCACCTGCTGGCGATCGAGTCGGAGCCGCACATTCAGCCAGGGCAAAAGCCTATCCCCGGGGAACTCTGGCACATCACGGCACTCTCGGTTCTCTCCCGATCCCTGATGGCTCGTGGTGAGTCGGCTGCGGCCCTCCCCGTGCTCGAAGCGCAGGCTCTCCTCCTCCCGAGGAACCAAAAAGCTCAACTCCTTCTTTGCGAGTGTCGCCAGAGACTGGGCCTGCTCGAGGAGGCTCTCGACTCCGCCTACGCTGCCATCCATCCCTTCCATGGGAACGACCCGATTGCTCTGCTCAAAGCGGCTGAACTGGAGGCGCTGACCGGTCGCCCCAAAAATGCGCGCAAGCTTCTCCAGCAGGCCGTTCCCGAAATGGAGGGCTTTCCACAGCACCGATTGCTACGGGCTAATGTTCTCATCTTCCTGCGGGACTGGCCGGAGGCTGAGGCAATCCTTGAGGTTCTGGCCAAGGAGTCTCCCGAAGACGCCTATATCCGCTATCGCCTCTGCCGCTGCCATGTGGCCCGCTCCCATTGGCAGGAGGCCTTCGACCACGCCATCGAGTCCATCCGGCTCGAGCCCTCAAGAGCCTTGGTTCACGAGCTGCTTGGGTATGCTCTGCACGGAATGGGAATGCTGGAACAGGCAAGAAAAGCCTTTGAGAATGCCGCGATGCTCTCCCCCCAATGGGCCCGACCGAAGGCGATGCTGGTGGCCTTGGCTCGGAAAATGGGATGCACTCAAATGGTGATTGATAATCTGCAGGCCGACTACCGGAAGACCAAACAGGAAGCTGAGAAGCAGAGGTGACGGGGCTGGATGCGACGGCGGCGTTGCCGCGCAAATCGGACCCCGGCGGCGCGGCGTCCCTACCATTTATTTTCGATGGGCGCTGCCGCGCCGATTGCGCGTTCGGCCCCCCCTTCGTTCCAAATGGTAGGGATGGCGCGCCGCCGCCGTCCCAAGATTCAGGCGCGGATGCGCCGTCCGCGAGGAGCGTGCGAATCGGAAACCGGCTTTTGCCTTTCGAGCGCGATTCCCAGATAAGGGCGGCTTCGCCGCAAAAGTGGGCGCCGACGGAGCATCGCCCTCCAAGTCTCGACTGGCGCTGCCGCGCCGATTACGCGCAGGGCGCCAGCGCGCTTCGTTCCAATTGGGAGGGATGACCTCCGTGTCGTCCCAAACCTCAGCCGCAAAGCGGCGTCTTCTGGTTGGCAAAATCATGGACAGCAAAATCATTTATCTGGGGCATGCGCAGCGATCTGATCGAGGGGTTTGGGTGGCAGTGCTGTCTGAAAGCGATTCCGCACCGCCCGTGGTCGAAAAATGGGTCATGTGAGGACGCTGACCCCAGAAGTCTCGACTGGCACGGCTGCGCCAATCCCTCGTTTCTCGAGAAAATCATCACATTATTCGAATGAATATTTGACATGCTCCCGCAATTCCTTTAGGAATTCCCCGTATGCAGCGAGATCTTTACCGCCAATTGTGCGACTGGAAAGCCTCGCCTCGGCGCAAGCCGTTGGTTTTGCGCGGGGCGAGGCAGGTCGGCAAAACCCATTTGCTCAAGGAATTCGGCCGGCGCGAATACGAGAGCCTCGCCTATTTCAATTTCGAGGAGGATCCACGCTTGAAGGGATTTTTCACCGGCCGTCTCGAGCCGACCGCCCTGGTCGAGGCCCTGGGCCTTTACCGCAAGGCCACGATCCGCCCTGGAAGGGATTTGATCTTTTTCGATGAAATCCAGGCCTGCAACGAGGCCCTCAACGCGCTGAAGTATTTTCAAGAGGACGCGGGCGGGCACCACATCGCCGCCGCCGGGTCGCTGCTCGGCGTCAAACTTTCCCAACCCATGTCATTCCCGGTGGGAAAAGTGAATTTTTTGGACCTGCGGCCCATGTCGTTTCCCGAGTTTTTGGATGCGGTAGGCGAGTCGCGCTACCGGGGGCTCCTTGATGGCAAATCGGACGCCGAGCCTTTTCTGGAGGCGTTTCACGAGGAGTTGAGCGCGCTTTTGAAGCACTACTTTTTTGTCGGCGGCATGCCCGAGGCGGTGCGGTGCTTCGCCGAAGCCCGCGATCTGTCCGGAGTGCGGGCGATCCAGAAGGAAATCCTCGACGCCTATGTGCTGGACTTCGCCAAGCACGCCCCCACGCCCGACATTCCTAAGCTCCTGCAAGTGTGGGATTCCATTCCCGCCCAGCTCGCCCGCGAGAACCGCAAGTTCGTGTTCACCGCCCTCAAAAAAACCGCCCGCGCCCGGGACTACGAAAACGCCATCCACTGGCTCGAGAAAGCCGGACTGATCTTG
>CANKXQ010000188.1 GCA_947487745.1 Spartobacteria bacterium
TGGCGTCGCGCTCGGTGGCTCCCCGCGTCTCCAATGCGCGGAGGCCTTGGCTTGCGGAGCCCTTGCTGATGTCGAGTCGCGCGGCGATGTCGTCCATCGTCAGCGGTTCGGGTGAGGCGAAGAGTATGCCGTAGATCTGGCCGTGGGAGCGGGGGTTGCCGAAGAGATCGGCCAGCTCGGAAAAGACCTCGACGAGCGTGTTTTCAAAGTGCTCGCGGGATGCCGTATCGGTGGATTGCGTTTCAGCAGGTAGCTGTGCGACGAGGCTCATCGGGGAACAGCCTTCCACGAGCGGCTGAAGAGTTCAATTCAAAATGAATTTTATTTTTGGGGAGGGCAGGCGATGCGTTTCCATGATTGAACGGGAAACATTGGGAGGTCGCCGGTGTGTAGGCGGAGGCGTCCGCCGGCGGCGAGCGAGAGGTTGTATTCCTGCAGGTCGATGCCGACGACTCGGCCGGTGCGCGTATCGAAGTGCTTGCGCAGATCGCGAATGAGCCAGCGGGATTGCCCTGCGGGCTGGATGTCCTGCCACTTGGGTTCGCCGATTTGCCAGCCTGCGTCGGCCATGGTTTGGGGCAGGGAGACGATGCGGCCGAGCATGCCATCACTTGTTTTTTCGATCTGGATCACGCAACCCGCGAAGGCGTCATCCAAGCGCTCCCAGCAACCTTCGAGAGGCTCGTCCGTGCCGATGAGAAAGAGGAGAAAATCCATGATGCCCGATCAGATCAGCCCCTCCTGCCAAACAAAAGCCTGCATGCGAATCCGGTAATAGAAGATAGCTTGAATGAAAAAAATTCTCGCGGCCTTTGAAGCCATCCCGTTGTGCAAGCTTGTATCGATAAATTTTGGAAAAAATACCCCTGTGGAATAAGACAAGGGCGATTTGGTATATTTCCTCCCTGCGTATGAAGTGCTAATACCGAGCCATGGATTTCATCGATCTCAAGACCCAGTATCTCAAATTCAAGCCCTCCATCCACGAAGCGATTGATCGCGTTCTTGAGCACGGGCGGTTCATTATGGGGCCTGAGGTCGAGGCGCTGGAAAACACACTCGCCGATTATGTCGGCTGTCGTCATGCCATCACGGTGGCCAGCGGCACGGACAGTCTGGAAATAGCCCTGCGCGCGCTGGAGATCGGGCCGGTTGATGAAGTCATCACGGTTCCCTTCACCTGGATCAGCACGGCGGAAGTCATTGCGCAGGTCGGCGCAAAGCCGGTGTTCGTGGACATTGATCCCTTGGATTTCAATATTGCCGTCGAGCAAATCGAGGCGGCCATCACACCCGCCACGAAAGCACTTTTGCCCGTGAGCCTCTTCGGCCAGATGCCGGACTACGATGCCATCAATGCCATCGCATCGAAGCATGGCATCACCGTCATCGAAGATGCCGCGCAGAGTTTCGGCGCCACGCGGCACGGAGTGAAAAGCTGCAATGTCACGCAAATCGCCAGCACGAGCTTCTACCCCGCCAAGCCGCTCGGATGCTACGGCGAGGGCGGTGCGCTGTTTACAAATGACGACGATCTCGCCGTGAAAATGAAAGCCATCCGCACGCATGGTGGCATCCGCCGCCATTACCACGACCTCGTTGGAATGAACGGCCGTTTCGACACGCTGCAGGCCGCCATCATGCTCGCCAAGTGGCCCGGCTTTGCTGCTGAGGTCGAGGCCCGCAACCGCATTGGTGCACGCTACTCCGAAAAACTCCGCGAGGTCTGCGCGACCCCCGCCATCCGCGAGGGGAACACCCATGTTTACGCCCAATACACAATTCGCGTGCCAAACCGCGACGCCCTTGCCGAGAAGCTCAAAGCGCTCGGAATCCCGACGGCCGTTTACTACCCGAAGTGCCTCCACGAGCAACCGGTCTTCGCTCCGCTGGGTTACAAATACGGCGACTTCCCCGAAGCCGAGTCCGCCTCCCGCGAAGTTCTCAGCCTTCCGCTCAATCCCTACCTGACCGAAGAAGACCAAGACCGTATCATCGCCGCCGTCAGGCAGGCTTTGCGGGGTTGAGGCATCGCCTGAAAATAAAGAAACCCCGGACCCTGCACCGTCGCAAAGGACAGGAGAAGGGCACCCGGGGTGCACACAGTCAACCTATGAGGTTCCGGGATACTGCTCAAACCAATTCCCATCTCAAAGATCGGATCACACCGGCATGAAAAAACCAGAGAGCGCATTTTCGCTAAACCAAAAATTTGGACGATCGTCCAAATTTTTGGTCGTTCTATTGAGCCCTACGGCGAGGTTCTGTTGGCAGTGATATTGTTGTCACTTTGTAATTGGACTTTGCTCGGCAAAAGAAGGGGGCATGGCCGTCTCGGCTGTGTGGAGACTGGTCAGCCTACTCGCACCAGGCCCATTGGAACCGAGGAGCACACCTTCGCACACAGGCGGGACGCATGTTCCCCTCTTCAAAAATCTGCTGCGAGGCCCCTGTAGATATCAGGGCGGCGAACAGGCTCCTTTTTGAACGATTGAAGTGCCGGACAGAGATACGGAAATTTTAAAGCGCGTTTTTTCGCTAAACCAAAAATTTGGACGATCGTCCAAATTTTTGGTTCGCCGCTTTCGGAGACTGTGAGGCAGTGGGTGCAGTGGGTGGTGGTGTTTTGCGGTTCGTTGCGGTAGGACTTGCGTATCTGGCTCAAGGATTTTTTTTGGGCCTGCGCACCATGCTTGCTGTCCTATTAAAACGCCTTGTTTCGTTGCTTGTGGTTTTGTTCTGCGTTGTGTCGATCACTTTTCTGTTGATCCGGGCGTCGCCGGGCGGGCCTTTTGATGGGGAGAGGAAGATTCCGGAGGCGATTGAGAAGCAGCTTTTGGCGAAATACAAACTCGATGGGTCGCTGTGGCAGCAATACACGGGCTATATTGGCGACTTGTTGCGTGGGGATTTGCGGCTTTCCACGAAGTATCGCAACCGCTCGGTGAATGAAATCCTCGCGCAGACATTGCCGGTCACGCTGGCACTTGGCGGGACGGCTTTTTTGCTCGCGACCTTCGCTGGGGTTTGGCTTGGGACGCTGGCGGCGATGCACCGCCAGACTTGGCGGGACTTCGGAGCGATGTTTCTCGCGCTGGCGGCGATTTCTTTGCCGTCTTACATCATCGGCCCGCTTTTGATTCGCGTATTCGCCCTCACGCTCGGGTGGTTGCCCGCCGGGGGCTGGGGTGGATTTTCGCATTTGATTCTTCCCGCGCTCACTCTGGCTGCTCCGGCGGCGGCAGTGATCGCGCGTCTCATGCGCGGGAGCATGGTCGAGACGCTGCAGATGGATTTTGTGCGGACGGCACGGGCGAAGGGGCTGAAGGAATCGACGGTCGTCTATCGCCACGCGTTGCGTATCGCGATCCTGCCCGTGGTTTCTTATCTGGGGCCGCTGGCTGCGCACCTGCTCACGGGATCCATCGTCGTCGAAACTGTCTTCAACATCCCCGGCGCTGGCGGATTTTTTGTGCACTCCATCCTGAACCGCGATGGATTCCTCCTGGGCGGAATGGTGATTGTCTATTGCGCGATGTTGGTTTTTTTCAATCTCCTCGTCGACTTGGCCTACGAGTTCC